>JAQUAH010000019.1 GCA_028687345.1 Candidatus Omnitrophota bacterium
TATTAGAGTTTAATGCTACTGAGCTTAAATTCATAGAACCTACGATAACCCTCCATTCCATTCCTCTCCTAAACAACCACACCTTTGGGTGGTATATCTTATTTCCTGCAAATCGCTTCATACTAAAATTATCGCTTAATAACTGCTGCAGAGCTTTTTTCTCAGTGAATCTTTGTTTTGTATCTACCAAAATTTTAAAACTAGCCTTAGTCTGTAAATAGGTAGGTCTTAGCATTCTTACTCCAGAACTTCGAACATATGCTATAGCTAGACAAACCTCATCTACATTTGATAATAAATTTTCTACTTCTGCTAATCTATTCTCCAATATTGGCTTAATCATTTATTTTGGATATCCAAATATTTCTTTGAGGATTTCTCTATTATATTTTTCCATCGCCGCAGATAATTGTCCTTCGTATGTAACATCTTTTCCATTTTGTGCAACAATTCTATTTTTATAAAAGTCGTCAAAATAAATATGTTCTTTTGTAGCGTACATTACGATATTTCTGTCTCCCTTTCTTGTTATCTCTGCATGTTTCTTTTGCATTAAGTAAATCAAGTTTTTCCAATTATCGATTAATTTAAACTCAACCTTATTCCTCGCGGACGAAAATGGAATAACATGATGCAACTCAAAATTTATAATCTTTTTTAGACAATGCTTTTTAAAATACTCCTGCTTCGCCCCTAAGCTTCTTTGCTTCACTTGCGCAGCAGCAAATATTCCATATCTCCCTGTATTTAACCGAAGACTATTCTGGGTGATATCAAAATAGACTGTGTTTTTAAGAAGCGTAAAAATTTGTTGCGATTCATTTTTCCAGTTACCAAAATCTCTTTGCATTCTCTTATTTCCTACGAGCTTACGAGGATTACAATATTGTTTTATTAAAGCAACTGCCCTATCTTGCTGCCAACGCTTCAAAATCCTGAATGAGTCAATCAAGTTAATTTTATCCTCTGTAATATACGGCCTATCATCAGATAAGATTAACATAAATTCTAATATCCCGATTGCATCATCCTTATACTTACTATAGTATAAAGTCTGTGCGATATTTGTTATTTCATTTGCAAATAAGGCATCTAATGAATCGGTAAAAATTCTATATTTTTCGGTAATTGAATCGGTAACGACAAGCCGAATGCTACGGTCAGTCAAACGGGCATAATAAACATGGCCTCTTTTATCAAGCGGGATAGAATTACTTTTCTTATCAAAGCGATCTAATAAACCCATTTGCTGAAAATCTACAAAAAAGTTCTTTTTTAAAGAATTGATCGTCCCAACTCCGGCTTCATTATTCACGTTAGTAACTACTTTATAATACTCGTCGCATCCAGATTCATGTTTACCAGTATCGTCACCCAATGGAATACGGAAAATATTATTTCCAACAATATCGTAAACTCCAGTCAGAATTCTAGTTAACCTATCCAAATCGTAGCGGTTATGTTGCGAAATATGCAAACCACGATAGTCAGGATCTTGTATTCGGCTCGCAATATATTGCAAAAATAAATTATTCGGTTCGATTGCAATAATCTCGTTTAGAATTTTATCGGCTTCCATGAAATTAGTTTATTTTCGTTAAAGCATCCTGCGCTAGTCGAACATAATTATCATTATTGTCACAACACAGAAAATTTCTTCCTAGTCTTGCAGCAACTACAGCTGTTGTACCGCTACCGACAAAACAATCTAATACAATGTCACCTCGGTTAGAACTAGCTTGAATAATTCTTTCCATAAGATCCATTGGCTTTGGTGTAATATGGTTCATTTTTTTAAGCTTACCATTTACCTTGTTTTTATGTCTCGCGCTAGAAATATGCCAAACTTCACCACATAATTTACCTTTTGGGTTCGGAAACCATCTTTTACCATTTTTAATTATGCCCTTTTTTTTCGCATGCTCAATTCTTTCAGTAGAATCATACGGCAACCTAATATCGTCATAATTAAAGGTATGATTATCACCTTTAGTAAAAAATAAAATTGTTTCTTGACCATTACTATAGCGCTGACGAGCAGCACCCATGCCATCACGCTTATCCCAAGTTATCCAATTTTGAAAAATCATTCCTTTCTCTTTCAAATAAGCAAGAATATATGCCGAATTATAAGGAGTATTAAAAATGTATAAACTACCATTATTTTTCAGCTTTGGAATAAGGGCATCTATCCATTCAAATGTAAAATCAAAGAATTCTTTTTCATCTTTAAATGTATCCCAAACTGCCTTGCGCATATTGTAGGGAGGATCTATGACTGCTAGGTCAACTATATTATCTTCAATATTGCACAAGAACTTAATACAATCCATATGATATATCTTATTTACTTCGAGCTTTTTATCCATGCTGACATCTAACATTGGTTCTGTGTCCTAGCCAGCTTTAAATCAATAATAGATTGATATGATGAGCATATTTCATATCCAACATATGATCTATGTAGTTCTTTTGCAATTTTTAACGTTGTACCGGATCCCGCAAAAGGATCTAACACTATATCTCCTACGAAAGAAAACAATTTTATACACCTTCTAACAATCTCTTCTGGCATTAATGCAGAATGTTTACCAAAGGCTAAATCTTTCTTATTGGGAATAGGAATAGTCCATATCTGTTTGGTATAATTCACCCACTCTTTTTGTGTTAATCTGCTTTTTTCTTTAATTTCTTTAGAGAATTTTTCTGGTTTGCCATTTTTTACATACACAGCGATAAATTCAATTGTATTTTGCGCATAAAAATTATTTGGAAAAGGATAACTGCCAAACATCAGCTTTTTTGTAGATGTCTTTCTACTCCAAATATATAAATCCAATAAATATAACTTAGTTTTATTTATAACTGAGTGCTCTATATCGCTATTAATATCGAAAATATGCCTATTATAATGAGTATTTAGCCTTTTTTTCAACATCGGCATTAAAGGTGTATTTATTATAAGCTTCCCATTAGGTATCAGAATTCGTTCACATTCTTTCCATACTTTTAATAATTCCCCAATATACCTCTTATAATTATTAATGTCCCCTATTTGTCCTTTGGCTTTATCGGAATGGGTATTTTCTTGCCATCCATCCTTAGAATAATCTTTTATATTGAAATAAGGCGGGCTGGTTACGATCAGCTGAATTGAATTATCCGGGATTTCATTCATACGTCTAGAATCTTTATAAAAAACTTTATTTATATAATCTTGGCGCTTTTCCATTTTTTACGAAAGATACTTTTTAAAATAAAAAACCTTCGCCATTTCTAGCGAAGGTTTTAATTATTTTAACGTGGCAGATTCCCCCTTCAAACATACCACTTTTACCTAATTGTTGACTTATTTTTAGCATAAAAAAGTGTTTCTGTCAACCGGAATTTTGTTCTTGGTATAAAATGCTCCCTTTGTGGAATTATGCTCTTTGAGACGACGCGGAAGAAATGCATCCCTATGTTGGTAGAGGAACCAGAACATGATAAGGTTAGGCACTTTCATTCGCGAGTTTCATTAATGAAACTCGCTCTTCAAGTGCCAAAATTTTTTACATTAAAAAATTTTGGGGTGGCTGACGGGGCTCGAACCCGCGACCTTTAGAGCCACAGTCTAATGCTCTAACCAGTTGAGCTACAGCCACCACATAATTAAAATAATCAACTATCAATATTTCCAACCCCCTCCTTCGCACTAATATGTAAAACACTAGTGCTCCGGAGGGTCAATTCGGTCGCAAACTTACGTTCACTTTGTTCCGTAAGTTTGGACCTCATTGAAGTTGAGCTACAGCCACCATGATTTTATTAAAAAGAATTCTGTTTTTACGAACTTGGCCAATCTTTAGTTATTGCGTCTTTTCCGTTTCTTCTTCCGTTTCTTCTTCCTTTTCCTTTTTAAATGCGCCTTCTGCTGCCTTTTTTACTTCATTGCCCACGGCAAAGGTGCCGTCGATTACCGCTTTAGAAAGGTCAACCATGCTTCCTACAAAGGTCTGAAGAATTTTAGCCGGTAATCTCACAACATCCTCAGCCTTAATGCCGTTTTGGCCGCGCGCCTGGGCAAGCTTATTCTCAAAAGCCATCTTAATCTCTCCGAAACTAAACTCAGGCCTATCCATCTTTGTCCTGATAGTAAAATCTAACACTATCTTTCCCTCGTTCAGCGCCCTGAACATATCCAGGACTGCATCAGCAATCTTCTCTGCCTTCTCTTGCTGTTCTTCGGGAGACCGGGGCTTACGCACTATGTCAACCAATTCCAGGTGGCATTCAGCAGTGAGATTATTACTCAGGCCAGTTATATTGCTAGTAAAGTTTAACTTTGCCTTTTCGATGCGCGCCTTTTCCAAATCCACCCAATTTGAATAATACGGGTAAAGATAAACTCCGTCTATGTCTTTGATATTTAAAACCGCCCTTATATCCCTCTTAAACAAATTCAACCAGCCTTCAACTTCAATTTTACCCTCTTCCTGCCCCTCTTGCCAGGGTATCTTCGCCTTCAGGTCAAAATTTGTTATCACCGGAACCGGCAGCATATAAAGGTTGGTCAAATTAAAATTCAGGTCTTTGACGTTGATTTTGATGCCTGATTGTCCTGCGGTATGGTCAGTGAAATCTATTTTCCCGTCCTTGATGGTCAAGCGCTTAAAAATTAACGGCCAGATGGCGCGTTTCTTCTCTATCTTAGGCGCTGCTGATTTTTCAGGAGGAGCGGCAGCTTCTTTGGGTGCCTCTGCCTGCGGCTCGGCTATTTTTTCAGCCGTTTCAACAGGTTTGGGTATGCCTTTTTCAAAAATAAACTCCGGCTTGGTAATTACAATCCTATTAAAAGCAATCCGCCCCAATACAACATATAATATACTTGGGGAAATTGACACGCTCTCTATTTTAGCCAAACCTTCGATATTCAGGTTTTTGATCCCTATATTAAAGGGAGGAGTTACGTTAAAATCAGCTATGCTGGTTTTTTTATGCGTGAATTCTTCAAGCTTATTTATAATAATGGCTTTGCCTTTAAAGATTAGAAATACGTAGGCTCCAGCAAAGAAAATCAATAAAGCTGAAATGACGATAAATAGTGTTCTTTTCCAGGGTTTCATCATATAGAATTTTGGGAAATCATGCGCCTGGGCCGAATCGAACGGCCAACCCTCGGCTTAGAAGGCAGATGCTCTATCCATTTGAGCTACAGGCGCATCTATTACTTAATACCTCCGTGTCCCCGGAGGGGACAGGCGCGTCTATTGCTTATTACTTCTTTTTTTTCGCCGCAGGCTCCTGAACGGCGATGATAAAATTCTTCGGCTTCTTCTCGTCCAGCCTAAAAACCTGAGCCCAATATTCCAGGGATTCTAACCTGGTCCTGCGCATCTCATATACCAATCCAAGATTCAACATAGCAGTAGAAAAATTAGGGTCTATTTTTAAAGCCTCATTAAAAGCTATCTCTGCATTTTTCAGGTCTCCGCGCTCTGCGTACATAATGCCGCGGTTGTTTAAAATAAGCTTCTGCCAGTCTAAGTTATTCGGGTCTACGATAAGCGTCTTCTGGTAAAATGTATCCGCCTCAGAAAGGTCTCCTCCATTTTGAGCCTTTACGCCCTGGTTATAATAGTCTACCGCCTCCTTGGCAATCAGTTCTTCGCCATAAGAAAAATTATAAAATAGCAATAAAAAAAGGGTAAGAAATAAGAAAGCCTTTTTTTCAAACATCGCTTCCTCCTTTTTAATTTCAAGAGTCGGGGCGGTGCGACTTGAACGCACGACCTCTTGGTCCCAAACCAAGCGCTCTAGCCAAACTGAGCCACGCCCCGCTAAACTTACGCTGCGTGGCGCCTGCCGGCAGGCAGGCAGGAAATCCTCCGTAGGAGGATGACCACGCCCCGTGAGAAAAATTTATTATATCAACTTTACTTATTAGACTCAATATATTTCTGGATAATCTTTTTCGCCTTTTCTAAGGCGCGGAAGCGATGGCTCATCCTGTGCTTTATTACAAGGCCTAATTCAGCAAAGGTCTTTTTATATTTGGGGATAATAAATATCGGGTCATAGCCGAATCCAAAATGGCCTTTGGGTGCAAAAGCGATTTTACCGGAACACCTTCCTTCAACTACTCCTATGAGGCCTTCTTCATCTGCCAGGGCCACTGCACACGCATAATAAGCACTTCTTTTTTTCAGAGGTAAACCTTCTAATAATCGAAGTATCTTAAGATTATTTTTTAAATCACTCTTATCTTTTCCCGCAAACCTTGCAGAATAAACCCCGGGTTCTCCTCCCAGGGCCTCTACACAAAGCCCCGAATCTTCTCCGAGAGTGAGTTTTCTGCTAAAATGAGAGATTTTTATAGCTTTCTTAACTGCATTTTCCCGGAAGGTTTTTCCGTTTTCAATGATGTGCGGGGTATTGTGATAATCGTCTAAAAAGGTTATTTTTAAATTGAGGGGCTTTAGAATCTCTTTTATCTCCTTGAGTTTCTTTTTATTCTTCGTGGCTACCAATAATTCTAACATGAATTAGGCAAGGAGTTATAAAATATCCTTTAAGAGATTTCTTTGCGTATCAATCAGCTCTGAAATGCCGTTTTTAGCCAGCGTCAGGAGCTGATTCATTTGTTTCTCGTTGAAGGTCTTTCTTTCTGCCGTTCCCTGTATCTCGATAAATTCACCGCTTCCCGTCATTACGATATTCATATCCACGTCTGCCTGGGAATCTTCCTCATAAGTCAAATCCAGAAGCAGGTCTTTGCCCAGAACCCCGACACTGGTAGCTGCCACAAAATCTTTTATGGGGATTTTGTTTACTATTGAGTCTTTTTTCAATTTGCTTAAGGCATCGACCAGGGCAATAAAGCTTCCGGTGATTGAGGCTGTGCGCGTGCCTCCGTCAGCCTGGATTACGTCGCAGTCAATCCAGACGGTACGCTCCCCTATATCCTTCATCTGTGTAACCGCCCGAAGAGACCTGCCTACCAGTCGCTGTATCTCGTAAGTGCGGCCTGAATCTCTGCCGCGCTGGATACGTGTCTTGCAAGAACGCGGCAGCATCCCGTATTCTGCGGTCACCCAGCCTGTTCCTGTGCCTTTCAAAAATAAAGGCACAGATTCCTCAATTGTAGCCGTGCAGATAACTTTTGTGTTACCTAATTCTATCAGGCAGGAACCCTCTGCATATTTCATATTATTTTTTGTGATATTGACCTTTCTTATCTTTTCTAAACCTCTCCCGTCAGAACGAACCATTATGCCTCCTCAATGAGTATATAACTTATGGAGTAGCAATCTTAATGCTCTCCGACATAAGTTATCTGTACGAATTGAGTCCCGGAGTTTTTTGCCGGGACATTGCCATAGTAATTTAATTTTTATATACGCTTCTTCCATGAGAATCTATGCCTACAATCAGAGGAAAATCTTTTACCTCTAATTTATGAATTGCCTCCGGGCCCAAATCTTTATAGGCAAATACTGTTGCCTTCTTTATGTATTTTGATAATAACGCGCCGCATCCGGAGTAAGCCAGAAAATAAACTGCTTTATGTTTTTTTATTGCGGCAATTACTTCTTTTGAGCGGGCACCTTTGCCAATCATTCCTTTTACTCCTGAATTAAGCAGCAAAGGCGTAAATTTATCCATACGCGAACTGGTAGTAGGGCCGCAGGAACCAATGATTTTGCCTTTAGGCGTTTTGGCCGGCCCGCAATAATAAATAATTATACCCTTTAAGTCCAAAGGCAAGTGCTTACGCTGCTGAATCGTAATGGCCAATCGTTTATGTGCCTGGTCCCTGGCAGTGTAGATTATCCCGGATAATAAAATCTCATCCCCGGCTTTTAATTCTTGAACCTCTTCTTTCCTTAAAGGAATTTTTATTATTTTCATTTCTATAACGTGGCTGTTGCGCTTCGCAGGGCGTGGCAACAAATATTCACTGCCACGGGTAATCCGGCAATGTGCGTGGGGAAAGTTTCAACATTTACTGCTAAGGCTGTAGCCTTTCCGCTTAAGCCCATCGGCCCGATGTTTAGCTTATTTATCTCGTATAATAATTCTCGTTCAAGTCCAAGGACTATCCCCAAATCACCTTTGAGCTCAGAAGGGACTGTCCCCGAAGGGGACTGTCCCTTACGTCCAATCTCTCTTAATAACGCCTTCTTTGCCAGAAAACAGGCATAGTCAGCAGTGCCGCCGATACCCACGCCCACTACATAAGGCGGGCAGGCATCCGGACCGGCTGATTTGACCGCCTCAAGAATAAATTTCTTAATTTCGTTTATTTCAGCAGTCGGCCTGAACATCCTTAGCTGAGCCTTATTCTCGCACCCAAAACCCTTTGGCAGGACAGTAAGTTTTAACTTATTGCCTTTTACAAAATCAAAATGAATTACTCCGGGAGAATACTTAGGCTTGCCGCGTAATAAGGGGTTAATAATTACGGAATTCCTTAAATATCCTTTTTTGTATCCTGACTCTATGCCCTTATTTATCGCGGCTCTCAAATCACCGTTAATCTTTATTGCATTGCCTATTTCTACAAGCACGCAGGGTAATCCCGTATCCTGGCAGATGGCTAATTTTTCTTTCCTGGCGATTTTTGCATTTTCAATAATAGCCTGCAAAATCTTCTTTGCCCTGGAGTTTTTTTCTTTTAAATAAGCATTATGAAGCAGGCTCAAAACATCCTTTCTCAGAACCAGGTTAGCCCGGATACATAATTCTGCAACTATCTTCGTTATTTTGTTTGCCGATATCGTTTTCATTTTTTAACTCTTGGATAACCCACTTTCCCCTTTGAATTAGAAACAGTTTCTAAGGTGAAGGGGAAACTGTTTCCATTCCCAAGATATTCACGGGTAATGGTGGTTTTTATGCCTCCGCGAGGGTTAAAGTCTCCCGTAATTCTTACCCAGCGCGGATTACACGCCCTGACAAAATCATCCAGCATTTTATTAATCACGTGTTCATGGAAAATACCCAGATTCCTGTAGAATATGGTGTACATTTTAAAAGACTTTAGTTCTATGCAGAACTTGCGCGGAGAATATTCAATTTTAATTACGGCAAAATCAGGAAGCCCTGTCTTTGGGCAAATACAGGTAAATTCCGGAATATCAAGACAAATTGTATACACTTTATCAGGATATTGACTCTCCCAGACTTCTATCTTTGGGGTTTTTAAATCCCTGATGCTCTTCTGTAAGCCTTCGTAACTTGATTTAGCCTTCATTTTAATCCCAGCGCTTTATGCACCTGCGGCATGACAGCCGCACTTACCCCTTCTGTCTGGCAAAGCTTTTGAAAATCTTCGGTCTTTCGCCTTAAAGCGAGGCTATTTTCACCGCTATTAGGCTGTAAAACCAAAATAGCCTTTGGATTGGTTTTTTTAATCAGGTTTATCGCCTCTTTTAAATCATCCTGCGTTGTAGATTCGCAAATGACTGCCTTTATGAAAACCTCTTTGCTGGAGGCAATTTCAAGAAACTTATGGTGCATCCACCAGAGGTTCCCCATGCCCGTTGAACTGGGTAATTTCACATCCATAGCCACGATATCCACGTCGTCTATCACTTCTTTCAGGCTGAACGCCAGGGTGCCGTTTGTCTCCAGGTAATTTTTATACCCCTGTGCATGAGTCAGTTTTAATATTTCTTTCAAAAAATCATTCTGCAAAAGCGGCTCTCCGCCTGTGAAAGATACGGAATGATAATTGCCCTTGTATGATTTTATTTTTTCCAATAATTCTTCCAGCTCGCACTCCATAAAACCATACTGTTTGGTATCGCAATATCGGCAGGAGAGATTACAGCCAAAGAAACGCACAAAGATCTGCTTTTCCCCCGTATAAATACCTTCTCCCTGAACGCTCTCAAAAACTTCTGCTATTCTTGCTCTCATTTTAACGGGTCCTTTATTTTTGCTTCCTTAAATCCCTTCCGCCTATAATAACAACTGTCACATCTTTTGCAAGGGTGCGCCCCTCCGCGGTAGCAGGACCAGGTCAGGCTAAAAGGGACTCCGAGCCTATCCCCTAATTTTATAATCTCGGCCTTACTTTTATCTATTAAGGGCGTCTCTATCTTTATTCCCCTTTTTTCCACTCCGGACTTTGTGCCACAGGCAGCCGCTTTTCTAAATGCGCGGTAAAACTGCGGCCGGCAATCGGGATAACCGGAGTAATCTATTGCATTGGCGCCGATAAATACTGCCTTTGCGCCGATTGTTTCTGCATAAAAAAGGGCAAAACTTAAAAAGATAATATTTCTTGCCGGAACATAAGTTTGCGGGATGCCGCTTCCGTGTTTTGGAACTTCTACGTTTCTATCCAGCAGTGCCGAGCCCTTGTGAAGAAAATTTAATTTTATGACCCGGTAATGACAATGCGCGGTTTCGGCAATTCTTTTTGCCGACTCTATTTCTCTATGATGGCGCTGGCCATAATCAAAGATGAGGCAGAAACAGCTAAACCCTGACTTTTTTGCAAGGTATAAAGTGGTGCTGGAATCCAAGCCTCCTGATAACAATACTACTGCCTGCTTTTTATTACCGTTACCTGCGTTTCTATTGCCCATACGTGGCAGAACTGGTATTATTCTCCCAAACCGTTACTGATTTGATATCCGCTACTGCAGGCTTAAGGGAATCGTAAATATATTTAGCTATATTTTCAGAGGTGGGGTTTACTTTTTTAAAATAAGAGAGATTATTTAAATACTTGTGGTCAAGTTTTTCCAAGACGAAGTTTAATTTTATCTTCAGCTCTTTAAAATCTAAAAGCATCCCGCTTTTATCTAACTTTTGCCTTGCGCAAACTATTTCTATCTTCCAGTTGTGGCCGTGCAGCTCTTCGCATTTACCTTTGTATCCCCTTAGATTATGCGCAGAACTGAAATTTCCTTCTACTTTTATGCTATACATTGTTCACCTTGTGTGCCTCTTTTATCTGCCTGCCCAGGAACCTTTTTGCTAAACCGCTAAACCATTCCGGATTATCGCTTACATAAAATCTATGCCTGGCTTTTCGTACGTTACTAAGCTGGCCTTCTGCTGCCAGGATCTTTTTCACCTCAATAGCTACCTGCTGGGCAGAATCTATCAGGGTAACATTCTTTCCCAACACCTCTTTGATTACCGGTTTAAGTAAAGGATAGTGCGTGCAGCCTAAAATTACCGTATCCACTCCTGCTTGTTTCAGGGGTTTTAGGTATGTCCTGGCAACGGTTAAAACTACGTCTCCTGACAACCATCCTTCCTCTACGAATGGCACAAACAAAGGACAGGCAACAGCAGTAACCTTAACGCGCGGGTCCAGCTCTTTGATTTCTAATTCGTAAGTGCGGCTTCTAATCGTACCTTTTGTGCCGATAACGCCGATACGCTTATTCTGCGTGGCATAAACCGCTTCTCTTACTCCGGCGCTGATTACGCCTACAATGGGCACCTTAAAATGGTTTTTAATTACCGGCAGGGCAACGCTTGAGACTGTATTACAGGCCACGCAAATTAACTTTATATCATGCTTGAGCAAGAATAAAATATTTTCTATGGAGAAACGCACTACCGTTTCTTTTGATTTTATTCCGTATGGCACGCGTGCAGTATCCCCGAAATAGACTATATTTTCATGGGGCAGCTGCCGGATTAATTCCTTGACTACGGTAAGGCCTCCTACGCCCGAATCAAAAACGCCTATTGATTTCATTGCTCATTCCTTTACCAAAGTAAAATCCCTGGCATAATTCTCTATTGCCTCGGCTATTGATTCTGCTATTTTCTGGCGATAATAACTGTTTCTTAATCTGCGCTCTTCATTAAAATTAGAGAGAAAACCTATCTCAACCAATACCCCGGGCATGCGCACACCTTTTAAGACCTCAAAGCGCGCTGCCTTAATCCCCAAGATTCTGGTGTCTAAATTCCGGCTGACAGACCTGCATATTAAACGGGATAATTGTATCGATTCTGCCCTGCTGTTGGTATAAATCATATCCCAGACTATTGCCTTGACATCCAAAGAGCGGTCTGCAAAATAAGCTCCGGCTAAATTCAGCGCCGCATCCTGCGCAGCTGCATATCCGCGTTTTGAGTCGCTGACACTGGGGGCAACATAGTAAACTTCAAAGCCGCTCAAGCTTCTTACGCGGTTTGCATTTGAGTGAACGCTCAAAAAAATATCTGCATGCGCATCATTGGCTATTTGGCTGCGCCTGGAAAGGGGTATAAACCTGTCCGTGGAACGGGTCATGATTACCTCAAACCCGTAGGATTTTAAAAGCTTAGCCAGCCTCTTGGCTATATCCAGATTTACGTCCTTTTCTCTTAAGCCGCTTCTTGCAATCGCTCCAGGGTCATTGCCGCCGTGGCCGGCATCAATGGTTATTGTTTTTATCTTTGAGGACGCCAAAACCGGCTTACCCGCAGCATGGAGAGGCTTGAAATAAACATCCAGGATTTTTTCCTTGAATCTGTAAGGCACAACAACTATGCCCTGATAAATATCAACGGGAGAGTTTAAATGCAAGGGCTCGCCGTCAACAAGCACCAGGCTCTGGCCTACGGTCAAATTTATCCTGTGACTAGCTTTATTCAGGGCAAATGACCTGGTAACCGCATCATATTGCCAGCTTATATCCCTTGCATCGCAAAGAGAAAGCAGGGGAAAATAAGTTGTTCCGTTTATAGTATAAGTAGGTAACGATTCTCTCGAGGGAACTGTAGCGCAACCGCTCAGGAGAAAACTCAATAGAAAACAACTGATAATCAGGAGAAAAAATCTTTTACTTTTCATTAACAGAAACAGTTTCCAATCCAATCGGGAAAGTGGGAATTAATGGTGCGCCGAAACACATTGTTTCGGCATCCACCAGCAATTTCATTGTCGGAACAAATGGTGCGCCGAAACACATTGTTTCGGCATCCACCAGCAATTTCATTAATGAAATTGCTGGTGGAGGTGGGCGGACTTGCACCGCCGTCCCTAAGTAATCGCATAAGAGTCGCTACATGCTTAGTTTGTCTTTTAAACTTAATCTTGCGCACTCCGGTAAACAGGATTGCGCAAGCCGCAGCCTTTTTGAGTCTTGTCCCGGCCGCAAAGGCAAATCTGCCGGTACCAGCCTAAATTACCCGCTCAAATCCCAATCCTTAGGCAGATTAGGTTGAGGCCTTCCTGTTTAGTGAGGAAGGACTTCGAACGTCGGTACACCAGCTGGGACCATTGCTGGTCTAAGTGATGTTACCGAAGCAGACGTTAGTCTGTTTGCGTTTAGTTTTGCAAGGATTGTTAACGCGGCAAACCTCGCATCCGCGGCATGCTACTCTTACCCGGCTTACCTAAGTCGAGCCTATTTCACCCCCGATTTTCCATATATAACGTCTTAAGAAAATCGTCCCGCCGAAGAATTCTTCATAGTATGTTAGGCGGGACATCTGTTTACTTCCTTCTTCTTGCCTTCATGGCTCTACGCATTTCCATATCCATTTCGCGGCGCTTGATATCTTCTCTTTTATCGTAGAGCCTTTTACCTTTACAAAGAGCAAGTTCTATCTTGGCAAAGCCCCGATCATTAAAATACACCTTCAGGGGGATAAGTGTAAATCCCCTTTGCGTAAGCTCGCCGATGATTTTCCTGATTTGATTTCTATGAAGAAGGAGCTTGCGCTGCCGCACAGGCTCAACATTTAAGTAACTTGCCTCTTCATAGGGGCTTATGTAAGTATTGTATAATATAATTTCGTTTTTTTCAAGACGGGCAAAACTATCGTTTAGGTTGACCTTGCCCTGCCTAAGTGACTTTACTTCGCTCCCCTTTAGCTCTATGCCGCATTCGAATGACTCTAAGACAATGTAATCCCGGTATGCTTTACGGTTGGTAGCAATAACCTTCATTTTATCACGGCTATCATAAAATATAAACTTAAAAATAAAGGCAGGGTGATGATACTTATTAGATGGCCGAAGAATACCCCCTGGCTAATCAGCAGATCCTCTTTCTTATAATGCCTCATAATCAAAGATAAAGAGGTTGCAGGAGGCATTGCTAACTGGATAATGATTAACAGGCCGATTAATTCAGGAGGCCTGAATTTAAAAATCAAAAGAAGCCCTAGCGCAGGTAAAATTACGAGCTTTGCCAGGAGTATTAATAATACCCCTTTTGTTTCGATATGGCTGAGGCGTATCTGGGCGAGGCTGCCGCCTACTACAAGCATAGCCAAAGGCAGAGTGCAATCACCCACGGCCTTCAATGGCTTAATGATAAAGTCAGGCACAATTTTATTTAATCCGAAAAAGATAAATATTAAACTGAATAACGTGGCAATCACCGGCGGGCTAAAAAGGCTGCCCAGCTCAAACCTCTTGGTCCTGGTAAAAGTAAGCAGATAAACGCCAAACGACCAGATCACCAGGTTAAAGCCCAGGAGGAATAAAAATAAATAGATGAAGAGCGTATCTGTTTTTTCCGGGGATAATAATGAAGCCGCCAGCGCAAGCGGCAAATAACCTGCATTTTGGAAACTCACCAGGCTTAAAAACTGTAACTTGTGCGCAGGCCCTTTGATAAGCCCCATAAATATCATGCCCAATAACAGGCCGGCAATAGTAATGACGATGCTAATCAGGGGAAAAACCCACCAGTCCGGATATAAGTAAAACCTGAAGTCTTTAACCAGCTGGCAAAAAATCATAAGCGGCAGCGTAATCTCGATAACGAGGCGGCTCAAAGAATTCATCCCGTCTTCGCCTAAGATATTCTTTTTAACCAAGAAATACCCTATCGCTGCCAGCAGGAAAATCTGGGCAACCGCCAATCCGGTAATCTTAAAAGATTCGTTAAACATAGGATAAATATTATAACAACAAAAAACTTCACCCGCAATTCTTTTGTAATTGACAGTTTGGAAGGGCTAAGATATGATATACTTAAATAATTTGCGGAAGTGGCGGAACTGGCATACGCGTACGCTTCAGGAGCGTATGGGGCAACCCTTGAGGGTTCAACTCCCTCCTTCCGCACCAAATCTTACCATTTCCCGCTGGCACCTCCTCCGGAAGAACTACCTCCCCCGAAGCCCTTGGACCTTTTCCCCTTGGAGAACATTCTTATCAGAAACAACAGCAAAAATCCGGCCGCTGCAAAAAAAGCCCATCCCCACCCTTTCTTACCCGAACGCACACAGGAGACGCCGGTAAAAATACAAACAATAACCAGCAGCGCTATTGCCAGGTGCCATTTATAAAAAGAAAACCAGGAGGCCTTCTTGGTTATATTTTCTATTACGCCTCGCGAGCCCTCGTATATCCCGCGGCTATAATCTTCTGCCTTAAAATAAGGGACCATCTTCTCGTCAATCACTTGTTGCATAAGCGAGCTATACCTTCTGCCATAGCCTTTGCCTAGTTCGATACGGCATTCTCTGTCTTTGACAGAGACCAAAATCAAGACTCCGTTGTTTTCTTTCTTCTTTCCTACCCCCCAGGTATTAAAAAGATTGGTAGCAAAACTTTCAATAGTAGCATCTCCTGTACCGTAGCTTCCGATAGAGTCAATTGTAACCACTGTTGCCTCTATGCCGGTTTGATATTCAAGATCCTTAAACATCTTGCGAATTTGTTCGCTATCAGCGGAATTCAAAACACCCGCATAGTCATTGACATATTCATCCATGGCAGAGGGATATGCCCCTTCTGTCTTGGCGGCAGGAGAAAATAATAAAACGCACAGGACGGCAGCAAAAGAAAGAATTCTTTTCGCATGCTGTACAATATTAAGTTCCATATAAACCTCCTTTTCGTCAGGCAATGCTTAATTTGGCATAACAGAAGTTAAGGTGCTTTAGCGGTGAGGAGTCTGTTCTATATTTATATAATCACTAAAGTCAATCTTTTCTCCTAATTCCTGCTTTACCTCGCGGATCCTGTCAGGCACATAAGGGTGGGTCTTAAAATAGTTGTAGGGCCTAAGCGGCTTTCTTTTGTTTATCTCCTGCAGCTTATCTAAAAATTTGATTATTCCATGCGGGTCATAACCCGCTAATCTGGTATACCGCGCTCCCAGCTGATCTGCCAAAAGTTCGTCTTCTCGCGAATAACCCAGCATTAACTGCGTAAAAGCCGCGTCTGCGGCACCACCCACCTCTCCGGTCTGGGGCGTAACCGCTAACAAAAGCCTTAATATAGAATAACCCTGCATCGCCTGGAGCTTCTTGATGCTGTGACGGGCAACAATATGGCCGACTTCGTGAGCCAGAACCCCGGCTAATTCATCATCGCTGGATACATTATCAATTAGCCCCTTGTTTACATATACGAAGCCTCCGGGTAAAGATACTGCGTTTACCTCTTCATCATCAATAACATCAAAATGATAATCTATCTCTTTTCTGTCGCTTACGGCAGCTATTTTCTGGCCTATATCTTCCACGCGTTTTCGTATTAAGGGGTCATCTGCCATCTTATATTCTTTTGCCACTTCTTTTGCAATGCTCTGGCCCATCTGTACTTCTTTATCGGTGCTGTAATAAAAGGTCTCTTCTTTGCCGGTAACTATACTATACTCTGTGGCGCATCCCGATAAAAACAGGCAAACCAGGATAAGTATTTTTACATCCAGCTTTCTAAGCATGCGGTACAATCTCCTTAAAGGCAAACCTACCACGTTATAGAAACAACCCTCAATCCTTTTGATGAAAAAAGCCCCTCTTCCCTGTATATCAAAACTCCCTGCTTTATCCAGGGGGCAAGTATAACTAAAATAATCCTTTATTTCTTTATCTGTCAATTTATCCATATAAATCTTCGTTTTTTCATAATCAAGCAGCGTCTTGTCTTTATCTTTATCAATTACGGCTATGCCGGTATATAGCCACTGCGGCCTTGCGGATAATTGCCTGAGCATCTTACGCGCGCCTTTTAGGCTTTTTGGTTTTCCGAATATCTTTCCGTCCGCAACCACGATGGTATCCGCTCCAATTATAATACCAGATTTACAATTTTTTGCCACTCTTCTTGCTTTTTCTAAGGCATTTGTTTTGACCAATTCCGCATAAGATAAACTGCCGGTTTTTCTGCGCTCTTTAACAAGGCTGGGTAAAGCCTTAAATTTTAATCCGAAAATCTTAAAGAGTTCTCTCCTTGCTTTAGATTCAGTTGCCAAATATATTTTTTTCATTTTATCCTAGGGACGGTTCTAAACTCGTTCAAGGGACGGTTCTAAAGCCGAAGCGCAGACTGTCCCTTATAGGAGGGGACAGTCTTGAGATTACCTTAAGGGACATTCTTACGATCGAGTCCAGAACCGTCCCCCGAACAGATCAAGAACCGTCCCTAATTAAGGGCGGAGCTTTCGCCTGCAAGGTATCCCGTAGAAAAAGCCGCCTGCAGGTTAAATCCTCCGGTATCCGCATCCATGTCAATCATCTCTCCGGCAAAATACAATCCTTTGATGCGCCGCGATTCCATTGTCCTTGGGTTAATCTCCTTTAAAGAAACGCCTCCGCGTGTAACCATGGCTTCATCAATGGGCCTGGGCCTGATGATGTTTAAACGCAGCGACTTAAATAAAGAAATCAATGCCAGCCGCTCTTGAGTCGTAACCTGGCTTACTTTTTTATAAGGGTTAATCTTTGACAGCTCAAGAAAAACTGCGATTAATTTCTGCGGCAATAAATTCTTTAATGTATTTTTGAGCGTTTTTTTGGGATTCTCTTTAAACTCCCGCAACAGGCGGCCTTCTAACTGTTCCCTGGAGAGCCCGGGCT
>JAQUAH010000020.1 GCA_028687345.1 Candidatus Omnitrophota bacterium
CAGTTGGCACCTTCTCACCCTTATTTGCTGCCTCTACTCTATATCTCCAATCATTATTAATGAAAGCCTTAAAATCCCAAAGCGCAGCACCCTCACCTTTTCCTGCCAACTCATATGCATTTACATTTTCAAAATCTTTAGCTTCAACCCTGTTTAACCCTAAACCCACTGTGCCGGCATAGATTCTTCTCTGCTCTGTATTTTCCTTATCTTCCTTCTGCCTTCCATAAAGAGCACTTCCTAAAATTCCTCCTGCAGCTTTGGCAGTTTCTTCTGACATAAAGAAGATCCTCTTCCCACCTAAGGCATTATTGCTAAAGGTATTGACATTAAATCTACTGCCCTCAGGAAGATTTTCTTCTGCAGCAAAGCGCGCCACCACATTACCCTTATCATCATAACCCCAGCCAATAATAGAATAAGTGGGAAGGCTGGCGCCATTAGCAGGCTCAAATTTTCCGGCTAATAAACCTGCGCCCATTGTCCCTATTCCGCCGCGGCCCATAAACAGCGTGCCCTCAAGGCCGTCTACCTTATAAATCTCTATGGTTTTTACCTTCCCTCCTTCAAAACTTTCTGCGCCCGGCGTAATTACAGTCAAAGGATTATTAATATTAGCGTCAAAGCGCGAGCCAAAAGCATAATTCTTCTGCAACTTTTGGTTCACTAACATAAACTCTAATCTTCCCTGGGCATTCAGAGATTCCTGGTTAGGTGCGGATGTGAGTTTTAGATGTGTGGTTGACCAGAAAGGAGAGGTATCCATTACAGGAGGACGGGCCTTATTCTCTTCATTATTGTTTTGATTATTTTCACCTGCTCCCCTGCTGTCAATTGTGCCCCGGTTAAAATCAAGCATCTGCATCAGGCCTTTTCTTAAGTTCGGGTCAATATTGTCAATTATAGGCGAAATAAAATAGTTTCCTTCGGTGATAAAAGCAGGGTAAATTTCTCTATTGTCAACATTCATCCTCGCAGAGGCATACTTAAACTTTGCCGTGCGCACTTCCAGGGTATCGCTGTCAGTGCTGTATAATTTGCCAAAGAGAGAGAAAGGAAGTTTGTAATCGGCGTTTAATAATTTTTGATATTGCTGATTAAACTTGCTGTTTAAAACCAGGAGGTTAAATTTTTCTCTGACGAAATCAAGTAAACCAGCAGACTTTGTATTCTCTAATTTCTGTATAGCCTCAAAGGTTTTTCTTAAATCGCTCAACCCCTCTTCGGTGGCAATAACGTGCTTATCAAATGCTGCTTTGGTTTCCTCCCCCAAGTGCAATTTCATATTCCCGTCAGCGGTAAGATAAATTACTGCTTTCTCGATGTCATTGGTCTTGGCTAAACCAGCTGCCAGCGTAAGGGTCTTACCCTGCGAATCCTGTTTCTGCAAAGAGACAACAGGCGCAATAATATTGGCGTTATCATATAATTCCTGCTGGTATTGGTCTTTAAGGGCTGCAATGGCGCTTTGAATTTGTTTCATCCTTTCTTTTGCCTCCATTGTAGCTTTCCCTGAGAAAAGCTGCGTAATGCTTTCTTTAAATTTACCGGCACTGAGGCTATGCAAGGCATTTGCTACATTAGAAAGGTTTGCTAACAGGAGATTTCCTGTTTCGCTGCCAAATTGTTTTTGTAGTTCTGTAATCAGGCCTTTCTCACCATAATATTGTTCATATATTTCCTTTTCAGGGCGCTGGACTGTTCCTATAATCTCACCGTTAGCCCCATAGGTAACATACCGTTCAATCTCTTTTACGCTATTGTCTTTAGCCATCACCCAGTGGCCTTCATCAGTGAAAGTCCCCTTCTCACCGAATCTTACTTGTGTACCTTCGCTAATGGTGGGTGTGTTATCAAAAATCAGCATGCTATCCCCGGCCTTAAGCGTGTCTTTGAGCTTGATGGTCTTATCTATATTCTTAGCGTAATAATCATAGGCTTCATTCCAGTCTGCAAAAGTATGGCCTGTATCGGGATTTATTCCTTCCTGCAGGAAAGTAATTAACCTGCCTTCTACCTTGGGAAGGCCCTGGTTCCCGGCACTCATATTCTCTAACTGAGTAATAGCGCGCAATTCAGAAGGGTTAACAATAATGCCGTTTCTGATAATGGTATTGGTATAAGGGCCTTTGTCTGAATATACAGCTAAGCCGTTAAAATGAGAAAAACCTCCCTCATCAACTTTTAGAGCCATTGTCTCGGGGGTTCTTTCAAACCCGTGTTTTACCACTGTTTTTAAATCTGCCTCTAATTTTGCGCTCTCAATTTTTCCGGTGGGGTTGGGCGTAAGTAAAGTTGCGCTAATCGCAGGATGTTTGCCTATTCCTACCGCATATTGTTTTCCTACTTCAAATTCATGGGTTTTATTCTTAAACGCGTACTTTATCTGCTCGGTAATCTTTCCTTCCTGTGCCTCAGAATACCTTAAAAGGGACGGCGTTATGGTTTTTAACCCCTTCTCGTCGTAAGTTATGTCTAAGCCTTTAGGATTAAGCCAGAAACTACCCTGCCATTTTCCAAGCATCCCTCTTTCTGTATGCAAAATATAAGTATCGGCCTCTGATTCTAATTTAAATAAGCCGCTGCCATTGCTTAATCCCATGTTATCACCCAGCGCGCCAAATCTAAAATCATCTGCAGTAATGAAATTTTGTCCTGTTTTAGCCAAGAGAGGAGAAATGGCTTTTCTCACGTCATCAGCAACTAATAATTTATATGACGGCGCTAGTTGGTTTGCGATGCCATCTAACCCGGCTTGACGCAGATATTTGGCAAGCGTGCTCTTAACCCCATCAGTAAGAGAGGCTTTATATCCATTCAGGGATTCCTGCAAGCGCATTAATTCAAGGTTATCGCGCAGTAAATCATCCCTGAGATTAATAATCCCTATATTTTGGGTGACGGTATTAACCCACAGCCCGCTAGAAGGATTAAAGACCTGGGGTAGGAGGCTGGAATATTTAAACTGCTGGAAATTATGGGTAAAGATATCGAAATCGCCTGCGGGGTGCGTAATTGATTTTTGATTTAGCAATGATGCTGTATTGGGAACATAGGTAGGAGATACTTGCTTCCATTTCACATTCCAATCCATCTGGAATTGCAGAAAACGCTCAAAGGAATTTCCCTTTGCGGCGCCAAAAGAGTAGTGAGCATAATCCACGGACTGGCCTTTAAAACGATTCGGGGTAGAATCAATAACAGATGGGGCTGAGGGTTGTTTAAAGATATTTATGACTTTATCAAGAAGGGTATCCGATGCTAACTCTGGGCCAGTGGCAACACGGGTAGTATAGACTTCTCTGGAGATTACGCGGTCGCCTGAACCAAGATGCAAGGCTTCACCAGGGCCAACTTTAATACTGATATCTCTGCCAACTATATCTCCGGTTGCGCCGTCAATAATCAGTTTTCCGCCATCAACTTTTAAATTTACGTTACTATCAATAATCCTCTGTGTTCCTGTTTGCTGTGGCCTTCTGTCTTCAATTTTTCCTTCACCAGTAACAAGTATCTTGACATGCGAAGGGTCAACATAAGTATCACCACCCGGTCCTTTAATATCACTTCCTTTGCCTACTTCTACCTCGTAAGTTGAGCCGTCATTCTCTACATAAACTCTGCCTTGATCGTACTTAGCGGAACTGGCAGCATAAATAGTATCCTGAATTTCCACGGGATGCGTGGTAACAAAATTCTGGTAATCAAAGGATGAAAACTGCTGAGGAGTCTTTGCTATGGCACTAATTATGGGTTGAACGTTACGCGGATTTAAACTTAATAATTTTTGAGTAAGGCTATTTTTGGCGTCAAATATTTGTGTAGGTGCAGCAGCATCAATCTGCCTTAAGGTATCCAATAGTTGCGGCATTGCCTCTTGATAGGGGATAGCGAGTTCCCCTAAATCAATGGCAGTCTGCCTTAATAACTCCCTTGTTGTTTTGGCTTTTGACAAATCTATCTGGATCGCTTTATCTTTATATTCTTTGCTTACATCAATACTAAATACGCGGTAGATATCCCCGCGAGGAAGATGATAGATTTGTCCTAAGGCGCCGGTTTTTAAAGCAGTTGGGTCAACGCGCACTCCGGATAAAGAATCAAGGGGGACGTTTTTGCCATCCAGAGTTTTAAAAGCCACGCCGCCTGTGGGCGCGCCTGGAAGCCTGGGTAGTGTAACTAAAGTGTATGGTTTCTCTATGGAGTTAACCTGTTGAAAGGTAATTGGATTTTGCCTGCTGGCATAAGGAGTGGTGTAAGTAGCGCCCCAATCAAAGAACCTTGCCCTGCCATTATCAAAATAAACCTTAAATTTACCAACTGAGAAACGCTCACCGTTGATATCTCTCTGCTTCCAGATTTCGCCTTCGCTGGGATTAAGCGGAAGAATACGGTTTACCTGATATTGCTGTTGGTATTGCGCTGGATTATTAGCTTTAGATGGCTTAGGAAAATCTATATACTTACCGTATAACTTTTCCAGATAATCGCCAACTTGCGGATTCCTGATTGCTAAATCATTTAAAACAGGGTCATTTGATTCTCCTCTGACTGCGTCTGCTAAATGCGTAAGTAACTCATCATTTCCTATTTTCCCCCTTTCAATAGGTGAAGAGGGCAATTCCTTCTGGTTGTATCTGTTCGCAAAGAAATCCAATCTCTCGGTAATTAATTTTTGGTCAGTAGCAGGAAGCATTGCAGTGACTTTCTTTAGGGCATCCTGCATCCCCGTATCTCCCAAACGCGCATCATTCACAGCGTGCACAGCTTCATGAGGTAAGGCAACAAGGTTCTTTAACACATCCAGAACCACACTCTTGGAGCCGGTATTATAAAGCCCGCCTAAGTTATCCTCCAGATTCTTCACTGATACTCCGCTGGTCAATTTTTTTAACGTATCCAAAGCCTTATTTAAATCCGGGGGCAGGCTTTCACTTGCGGGCATATAAGACAAAATATGAGCCATCCTGCCGGAATTTTGCGTCTCCAGCAATCCCGCAGTCTTTATCGGTAATATTTTACCAGTAGCTCTATCTAAGAATTTAACTTCACTGCGCGACCCTCCTGCTATACTTTCAATAATTTGTTTATGAATATCTGTTCCTGGTATGCGTACATCAGCAGTTTTCACTCCTTCAGCAGGAGCAAGGCCTCCGGGAGTGGCCCATTCAACCAAGCGATTCCACAATATTGTTACGTCCTTGGAGACCTTATTAGTTACTACTATATCTTTTACTTGATATAAATTTTTGTCGCTGCCGTAAACAACATGCTCTAACCCCTCTGTCTCGTGCCTGGGGGTATTCGCAGGAACAGTTTGCGTAGCAATTATAGGAGAAATATTCCCTTGCTGATTTAACTTAAGTACATATGCTTGGCCTCCAAGGCCACGTAAACCCAAATCCGAATATTTCGGAAGAATAAGATTATTAGCGCTAGCTAAATCCTGATTATACGAAGACCATTTATCGTGACGTGTATTCTGATCCGCACCAATCCCAAAAAGCTGTTGGTTGCCTGTTCCATAGACAGTATCCCCCGGCTTCATATAAGGCCCTGCCTGGTAGTTCCAGGAGAAGTGTTGGCCTGGCTTATCTAAAACCATGGCTACTTCTTGAGGACTGGTGTTAAAGGCACGATAGGTAAAGGGAAGCGGTGTATAACGGGCAGAATCCAAGGTGCTTGGGCCTCCAGTAACAATACCTTTTAAGTTTTCATTGATAAACTCTGTATTCTGGTAAGCAATGTGGTTAACCGGTAAACCAATACCTGTCATGTAGACATCTGCGGTGTGCACTGGCCCTTCGGCATAGGTGGAATATACGTTGGTTCGTCCTATAACTTTTACATTATCTAAACCTAAACCTTTGACATAGCTAGGGTCAATTGCCTTGATAACTGCTGTATCTCGCACATGAAACGCCATGCCATCCAGGCCGTTATTGAAGAAGATAGGTACGCTTCCTAAAGGGTTCCTCACAGCTTGCCCGGTAAGATTTTGCGTTACCCGCGAAGAGGTGAAAGCAATAGCAGCCGGGTTTTCAAAACGGCCCTGCATATTTGTGAAGCCGGCATTGTTTACATATAAGCTCTTGGGAAAATAGTAAGTTGGGGTAACATGGGAGCTGGTAAAAGAAGGCATGGCAGGAATGGAGAAGCCCTGGGGCACGTAATAGTTATTCCCGCCGTATTCCTCTCCGTAGTTGTTAATCCAGGTCCCGGAGTTAGAGGCATAGCCTCCGCCACCACCGTCCCAGTCTCCTGCACCGCGCACTTCTTTAGCTTGGGCTCCAGAAAGAATCATGAAGTCAGAAGGCTCAGAAACTAAGGCATAACCGCTAAATCTCTGCAAGAATTTATCTACAGGCAGGAATTCTTCCTTGTGCTCATCCACAAAATAGACCTTATTGTCAATAATCTTGGTGACTAAAATATAATGCTCGCCCTCTAAGTGAGCAATGAATGGCGTTATTGCGTTGAAATGCCCTTGCGTTATAGCGTGAGAATCTATTTTGACCGGATAGAGTTTGTGGCTGAAAAATTCTGAGGCTTTGGATAAGGCATATAATGAGTTCTTGATAATTTTGGGGCTGCCAACCGGCTTGACTACTTCATTTAAAATATCTACAGTCAAAGCCATTACTGCAATATCCTGCTCTGTAGTCTTGGCCCCCTTAAATGTTAAATAATCAAAAAGCGCCTTTGAGCCGCAGGGCTTGCCTTTTAACCAGTTATATATTTCTTCAATTCTTTCCCTGGAGATATTTAGAGGCTTATCTAACTTAACCGTTAAGGTGGGAGAAAGTTGAATGGCGTTAACAGGCTTGTTGGCAATATCTTTTAAAATATTCTTTATGGTAAGGGGTATATCAACCTGATTTATATCTTTTAGATAGGTGGGAGTGAATACTGCGGGCTGGCGCCAGAGCACGCGCCAGTCATATTCAACTGCCTGGGCAACTTGCTCAGGTAAAAAAACAGCCACGACTATAAAAGCAACTACGCGAATCCAAGTCTTAAAACTTGACCTGAATTCCTGCTTTTTTATCTCTGACTGTGATTCTGGCTCGGTTTTTTTGTAACTGCCTTCATTCATCTTTTTTATATATTTTACCTATATAAAAAGGAAAAAACAAAGTTCTCCCCTTACCCCAGATATTTCTATTGATCATCGCGCCAAGATTCACGCTTATCATATTCTGTTTAATAAAGAGTTTGCCAAATTTCTTAAGAAGTTCTTAAATAAAAACCGGGTTGTCAAATACTGACTTTCCGTCGGTATTCGGCAACCCGGCTATCCTATTTTGAAGCCCCCTACTACTTGAGGACCCGTGGCTTTGTGCCCCCCGATTTCTCGAGGTTTACCATTATCGCACCGTGGCTTATCTCTTTTGCACCAAAGTATAACATGCAAAAAAGGCCATTGTCAAGTAAAATTTTACCTATAAAAGAGAGCGTTTTCTTATCGTTACCTATTGACTTTTATAAAGTTTTAACCCTAGTAAAAAAACTCCAATTTTCTAAGAATTATCCCCATTAATCTCTCTTTAGAAACCGTAATAAGAGCAAAAAGACGCTATTTAGCTAGAAATAAATAAAGGGGGCCATTACTTCAATACACTCTAGCCAACGGGATTTTTTAGCCCCCTTAATTATCCAAAATCGCCAGGATTAACCTCTAAAATTTGATTAAGAGCATTGTCTTATCCACAAGGTGCTCTTTATCGCATTTTAACCTAGAATGGACATTCATAATCTCAAAAAGCAAATATTGGACATTACTTCAACATAGAATGGACATTAATTCTTTATCTTCCTGGTAAAAATGTCTTGCCTCTCTTATTCCTGGCTGAGAAACTATCACTTGGGAAAGGTGCATAAAAACTGGTCTTTCTTGCTGCTAGCCAAGGCTCATAATCCAGATTTTGCACTGTTACAGGAACAACTGCAGAATTTGTCAAAACTAACCTCTGATGTTGGATATTGAAAGCATCAGCTAATGGCCTTACCGCACCCATTGTGGTTAAAATATTGATGCTGGTTGCCGTAGAGCCGGCACCGATATACCCATAAACAATCCCGGGAGTAAGCCAGCCAGCAAGAGGCTGGTCTTCTTTTGGCCTCTTAGAGTAGAATTTGTCTATGGCCTTTTTCGGATGGCCTCCAAGCAGTTTCTTTATCGAACCGAATTTTTCTTTGCATGATTCCATGCTCTGCTCGAAACTGATACTTCTATGTTTATCTATACGGGTAGAAGGTATGAATCTGGCATCAGCGCTGATAGCAGTCATAGCGTACCCTCTCATATTGCCTAAATAATTTGTCAGGTGTAGGCTGGTCATATTTTCCGGTTTAACAACAGGAGTTCCAAAAGAGAAGCTTTCAGTTAAAAATTGCTGGTTAGCCTGAGCCAAGCTTGCTAGTATAGATACATTAAGGCTAGGCCGTATTTCCCTGGCATCTATACCATCTATACCTGGTAGCTCTACTATAGGGCTACTACTCAATTTATTATAACGGTCGAAAATATTAACCTCAGTCCGGCCGTTATGTTCTGAAATTTCTGGCATAAGATCTAATTTCCTGGCTTCACTGACAATATCTCTTATTTGTTCCCTTGTCGCATCAGGCTGCAATACTATTTTCTTATCCGGATATTCAAGGCCCAGGGTTAACTCATAAACCTGCATTTCTTTTTGCTTTGTCTTTACCACGCCCTTCGCCGTTTTCTCAAAGATTTCTCTCGTTCTCCTTACCGGTGACAAACCAGTGAGCGTTTTAAATTCTTCTATCTTATTTAAGTCTCTTGGGTAGGTGTAATCATTAAGTGCTGTCCATACGCGGTCATCCTGTCTGGGTTCTGAGCCATACTTCTCCGGCACTGCCAAGCTATACTTGTTCATCCAGATTAAGTCATTAAGTTGATTCTTGGCCGGTGTCCAGGTAGCATGCCAGATTATTCCTCTGACTGCAGCAGAAACCATATTTGCGCCATAGGCAACACCCACAGCAGCAAAGGGACTCTTTTCTGATACTTTGTTTGCTAAAGATTGGATTCCTCCGGTTACCACGCCTTCCACAAGGCCGTAAGCCATATCACGTGAAGTATTATTTAAGAATAATTGAAAACGACTGGTACCTAAATCACTTAATCCTTGACTTACGCTTTTATTATGCATCATCTCCTGGGTTTCTAGGTTTGCAGCTCCCATAGCCAAGCCAAATACTTCTCCTGCCGGAGTTTTGACATTTTCCCTGTGTGTATTTAACCTTCTGCTCGCCTCTTCTTCCGATAATAAATTATTTCTCACAGCTTCTTTGAGTTGGCCCTCAACACTGGTATAGCTTAAGTTAGTCTTATAACCGTGGTCCTGGAGTACTCCTTGCAGGTCATTTTTAAGTTCCTTAAGCGATGCGTCGTCTTGTGATGCTGCATATTTATGGTCTTTTAAATAATTGTCTAATTTAGAGTACATGGCATTAGCAGTGGGGCCTAACTTCTCTTTAAATCCTAATCCCCCCACCAGCTCAATATTGGCTAAGCTTTTGCCAATATGGTTTTCTCCTACATATATCCCGGGCCTTAAAGCATAAACATCGGCTAAATTGTTAAGTAAAGGCCCGGAGATCCCGCCTACTACTCCGCTTATTAACGGAGCCATCCATTTTTGCTTCTTGCCTAAAGAATTTGTAGCAGCGATAATTAAGGAATTTGTGACTAACTGGGGCCACATATCTGCAGTATTGACAAAGGTAGCTTCAAATAATCTCTGACCAACTAATGAAACAGGGGCTCTTATACCAGTTTCAGTTACAGTAACAAAATCTTTTCCTGGCAGAGGCGTTACTTTATACGTTTTGCCATTAGCCATTACGTCATTCGGAGAATAATGCCGTATCTTATCCCCTGCCATTTCATATTTAATCGGGGTACGCTTTCCATCGGGTTGGGCGTATCCATTCCAAACATCAGCGTCAAGCACATGGCGATAAGCGTATCTGGTGCTGTCCCTGCCTCCTAAGCTTGCTGCTGTTTTGGCATAACCTTGCGCAGTATTTAACTCACCCTGTATAGCTTTAACATCACCTGCTGTAGCAGCTACTCCGCTATCCCAAGCGCCCTTAAGAGCGCCTTTTAGGTCTAGATTTTTTAATCCTCCTTCGTTATAATCATTATAAAGACTCTTTGCTGCTCCCAGTCCAGCTGCAATTTTAAATTTGTTACTTGCCTGGGCCTGTAACTCCCCTGCTTTGGCCATGGATGTGTCTGCCAAGTTCTGGTTTTTCTTAATCTCAGGGTTATCTACCCTCTCCCAGGTTTCCTTTGGGCCTCGCGTATAAGTAGTGGGGTCAATTAAAGTGCGGGTTAAATTACCCACTGCTACGCCTGTAACCATGCCGGCAATCTGAGCGCCGACTCCCGGCTGTTTACCTTCATTAATCTTATTCCCGTCAATTCCCACTATCACAGCGCCGCTTGCTAAACCGGTTACTCCGCCTACAAACGCTCCGTTTAGCATATTCCCTAAAGTATAGTTAGCAGGATTTAACGTATAATGTACCCCAGGAATTATTGAATTAGTTATACCCTCAGAAACTGAAGGTCCTAATGCTACACTAGGATTCATAAAACCTCCTACGGCTCCACTGGCAAAACTGGAAACCAGAAATGTAGTGCTTGGCTTCCAGCCGTAATAACTTCCTGCAGCACCCACTGCCCTGCCCACCTGCGATACAGCCATAAACGTGCTCATGTTAGTAATCAGGCCCGTAGTAGTAAAACTATACGATAAAGAATTTCCCATAGCGGTTAAAATATTGGATGATTGCGTTGTAATGCTTGGTATAGCTGTCCCTGTTAGCACTCCTTTGCCTACGCTTGTAACATTACCTAATGCACTACTCAACCCTGCATTAATTACGCCCCCAACTGCCATTGCGCCTACACCGATACCTATGCCGGCAGCATAATTTCCGAAGTCAAAATGAGCCAGCTCTCCTCCGCCTGCCCTGCGCCTTGCAGCGAAAGCTTCTGGAGGCAGAATAAATGATAAGGCGATAAGCAAAACTATGCAAAGGTTGCTGACTCTGAATATTTTTCTTTTTCTCATTTCTGAATACATCCTGCTGCTCCTAAAATTTTAAAAGCAATCCGGGTAATCTGTCCTGTATTGCGCAGCCTCAGCTTCTTTCCCATCTGCCTGTTCCCTAAGTATTCTTGCCTGTTCTCTCATGGTGTCTGCACCTTCAGAGGTGCCTCCTTGTATAACTCCAATACCATTTGCGCTTTGCTCTAATGTATCTGCCTGCGTGCGCAGGCTTGATGCTGCGCTCTCCAAGTCGCTTACACGCCTATTCACCACATTGCAGTCAACTTCCGGCTGAGGGTTTATAATGCTTCCATAATCCCTGCCCGCATCATCTAAGTCAGCCTCTGCGGTTACGCCCAAGGCATACTGTTCACCTTGGCCCAATACATCTGCGCCCTGGCGGTGTTTTTCCATAAGTGCGCGGGTAAAATATACTTTCCCGGCCACCAGCGCTGCAGCCACTACTGCAATCACTACTGCATACTCTATAAAACCCTGTGCTTTAAATTTATTTATTCTTTTCATATTCTACCCTTACGGTTGTAAAATTCATAACAGGCTTTTCCTGCTCAGACTTTACGGCGTTGTAAAATAACCCTATCTTACAGGTGTCTTGCCTTGAATTGGAAAAATCAAGCTCCATAAACCACATATCTGTCATAGCAGAACCCGCCGCTAAATTTTTTTCGCACTCCGGGCATGTTGAAGTGCCGCCAGATTTGGCTAAATTTGCGAAATCTACTTTATTTATGGGTATCTCATTAATCAATGACCAGCCGAAACCCGGCATCTTCTCTCTGTAAAAATCCGCTACCTCCTCAATGTAACCCTTAGTAAAATATGTCGCCTTTAAGTAATCTTCTTTTTCAGATAGGTTGACCAGCACTGCCCCCGGATAAAGAGGGGTTACATTTTTCTTAGGCTTCACTAACAATTCCGGTGCATATTGCGCCGTAGGGCCGGCTTCTTTCTTTCCCAGGTCTATTCTTCCTTCGCTAACTGAAAATTTTGTTTTTCCGTCGCGCATAGCCGCTTGCGGTAGAAAGGTTATGGTTAACATTACTTTTTCCTTTTCAAAGACTAAATTGTTCCCAAAAAACATATCTGAAACGGCGTCATCTTGAGGGCCGCTGAAAATATTATCGGGTAATTTGGGTAATGCTTTCAGTCCCGGGCTAATATTCTTAATTTTGTCTAAATCCTGCTGTGCTTTGGCTAAATCCTGCTGTGCTTTGGCTAAATCTTCTTGTAAGTTTTTTTCGCTCCACCCAAGATTATTTAGTTCCCTGCGGTAGAATTCCATTATGCTCTCTTTATCTTGTGCGCTTATATAATAAGTAAATTTGAATTCAGAACCCGCTATCTTCTTAACCTGTTGTTTAACCTCTTCGGTATTTGGCGGAACCGGAAAACGCTTCTCTTCCCACCAGGCAGCGTGAGTGACGCCTGCGCCAATGGTTAAAAAAGATACCGTTACAATAATAGCTATTTTAATCTTTGCTTCTAAACTCACCTTTGCCTCCTTATCCACCCTCTTCAGGAAAACATTGCGGGTAGGTTTGTATATACCCGTCAATTTCATCCTGAAGTCGATTGATCTCATCCTGCTGCGGTCCCTGCACATGCTCCTGTACCTGTTGGGCTGAATTGGATATTGCATCGGCCTCTGGGCCAACACGGTTATTCAATGCCTGCCCTATGCCGTCTATACTACCAGCCCCTCCCAAAAGGGTACTTATAGCGCTAGAAAATCCTTCAGCTATCTTTTGTAATACATCCCGTATAAGATCCAATATTTGCTGCAGCCATTTCAATACATCCGGCAGATTCTCCATCTCTTCGGATATATCTTCTATCTGTTGTTGCACTGCGCCGGATTCATTTTGTAATTCGCCTGCCTCATTTCTTAAGTCAGTGCTGGTGCTACTATATTGATTAAGCAGGTCAGTAGTGTCATCTCTTACTCCCTGGCCTCTATCCCCTAAGAGAGTAGCATTTTCCTCAAGTGACGCAGAACTTGCCTGTAAGTTGCTTAATTGTGTCCTTAATCCTTCTACTTTTCCCACTACCTCAGGGCAGAAGTCATTTTGCGGATTAAGTTCCGGCAGATAAATATCTGTCCAGACTATAGAAGAGTCATGCCTGGGGATTGGCGGGTGGATTGAGCCCTGGTTTTCATCATTAAAGTTAACAATACTGTAACTTTGAATCGCAGGATACTGTGTATTCCACAAAGTTAAATTACCTGGGCCATGGGTTTGCGTAGTAGAGCTGCGCACTAAGCGGTCATGGATAATATCGTCTATCCAATCAATAATAAACAGAAGTCCCATTGCATCGCCAAAGGCAACAATGCTGGGCCCGGGAAGAAGGCCTGCCAAAGCAGAGCCTCCTCCGGCAAACATAAATGCATACAGCGGAGGAATGGTCACAAGTGCCGCGATATTAAGGCCTATTCCAGCTATGTTCTGCGCTATTCCGATTAAATTGCTCACCGAACCCACTGTTAATGCAGCTTCTGCTTCAAGCCAGGCTTCAATCCATAATGGACAGCAAACAAAAGGTGGTATAGGACAACATGCCATTTTCGCGCAAGCACGGTCCATTGCCTGCGCTCCTGTTGTATAGCTTCCTAATGCTGTTCCATAGGTAACCACAAGACCGGCAGGTGGCCCATAAGCAGCAAGCGCAAGCCCCATAGCCGTTGACACTGCAAAAGTATACGCCAAAACTACTCCCAGAATCGCCATTTCCGCAGGATAAGGCATTACTGAAACTTTCAGCACAAACTTATCTACCGGCCTGATATCTATGTTAGAGGTAACACTATGCGCCCTGTTCTGGCCGTCAATCCAGCCATAAACATAAAACGGCGCTTCCTTTACTATAAATTTCATAAAGATAGCAAATGCCTGCTGGTAATTGCTGAATTGCTGCCAATTCTGCATATCAAATTCTTTAAAGATATTCCTCTTTAGTTTAGAGGTAATTCCGCTATTGTTAAAAAGATACTGGTGCCCTGTCCTGACAGCGTTCTTACGCCCCTCTTCAGCCATCTTGCGGATAGAAAGATAGAAAAAATTCTGCGCTGTGGTAAAGGCAGTTACAGAAACCATCATTCCAATAATCACACCGATAAGTCCGGTGATAGCTCCGGTAGCTACTCCCATAGAGGCGGCTGCAGCGGATGCTGAAGCCTCTGCAAGGCCCATAGAGGCCATAGCTGCGTTTGCAGGTACTGCTGCAAGGCATACTGCTAATGGGTTAATCCCTATTGTTAGTGCCAAAAGCGCCGAAACTTTTGCTGCAGTGGCTGTGGATACCGCTGCTGCTGCGGATAATAAAGCAGCCGCAGCAGACATCTGGGCAACGACGATTAAAATTGAACCCATTGCAAACATGGTGGACATCTCTGCAAAGAATTCCCAGTAGCCTGCCTCCATTTGCGAGTTGGCAATGGCAATACTGTTAAAAGTATTGGACATGGTAGCACCTGCAGCTAAAGCTCCTGCATCAGCCGCATTGGAAGAATCTGTTTTAATGAAACCAATCTTACCTATATTAATTGTCACCATGGCCATAATTATGATTACAGCCAGCACCAGAATAAATATCGGCAGCATCTGGCCTTTGTTGCTCTCAAAGAATTTATGTTGATGAAAGTAGGAAAACATTTCTCTATCCTTTAGCGGTTAAACAATACATCTTCCTTGCCAATCCCTTCTGGAGTATAATTCCACCACACAGGTTCTATATAAAAATCATGGGATTTACCCGCAATCACGCGCGTATTGTTATAGGCAATCTGGCGCATCACAATCTGCCTGTTACCCCAAACCCACATTTTGATTAGCCCGTAGAGCAGGCAGATTACCACTACCATAATTATGGTAATCTCCATTGTCCCCTGGCCTTTTCTTTCTCCCCGTAATCTTTTTAAAATGGTGTTTGCCATTGCCTGCCTCTCTGTACTTCTGTGCCATCAGGAGCATTTTGACTATACTTATAAAAATATCTCGGATGAGCCGGGTCAACAGGATTAGTTTCCTTATAACCGTATAATTTCTGTGCAATAGAATGGTCTACCGTGGGAAAAGTTGCCGGGTCTATATTAAGTATATCCGGTATTAAACCTGTGGGGATTACAGTATAGCCAAAACTAGTGCGTATTGTATCTTTTAGCGTTGAGGTTCTGGTGTTGGTTATAGCAGCTGCGTTTTCCTGTTTATTGGTATGTTCGTTAAATATTGTAGGGTTGCTGGGATCGATTAGCGTTTTTATATCTGCTACGCCCACGGTAACGCTTTGTTCTCCAAGGATAGGAAGGTCTATGGTAGGTAACTCCAACATGCTTGTGAATGAGCCTATGGCCTGAGGGATTATCGGCTCATCTTCATTAATCCTGTAAACCACTAAATTTTGCGGCCTTGCTCCGCCTATTTCCGGGATAGACCATAATACTGAAGAGGAAGCTGAGACGGGTGAGAGCTGGCCTTTTTTGAAGAAATTTAAATCAATATTGCGACGGTGCTGCACTACGGTCATATTCACTGCTGCGCCGGCTCCGCCCTGAAATAAAGTGTTCATTGAGCCGCCGCCTTTTTGCAAGGCCCTGCGGAATGCCTCCATCTGCACATACTGCTGGTCATTCATCTGTTGAATAAAGCCTAATATGCTGCCTAAAACTATCAGTATAATCACTGAAAAAAGAGAAAGCTCTAAAACACCCTGTCCTCTTTTATTAGTATATCTCATCTTATTGCTCCTTAACCCTGGCAAGGAGGAAGTGTTTCAAGTTTCTGCTCTATTGCATCCGCCCTGTCGCGTAATTCCTGTGCCTGCCTGCGCATATCTTCTGTGCTGTTAGTAAGCTCTGTCTCTTGCCCGCGAAGTCCGCCTAATACATCAAGTATTGCCTGAATCAGCTGCACAGCAGGGTTATTAGCCAGATTGTTGTTCTCTGTAATCAAATTATTGTTTGTACCTTCTGTGCGCTCGGCATCGCTATCTAATGTATCTGCTTTTTCGCGTAACCTGCCTACCTCTGCCCCCAGCCTGCAGGGGTCATCATCATTTTCCCAATCATAACCTAAAACATCACTGACATGGTCACCGTCTTGATATTGCTCATACCTCTCTCTGCTGACTTCATTATCATCAAAAGCAGTCCCCTGCCAGGGGATAAAAGTGGAGAGGTCAAAAGGCAAAGGCAATGCATCTAATGTCTGCCTGTCTATAACATTTGAGCTTGCAGTAGTACTCTGCCAGGAATCTGTTTCTATCCCGGTACCTCCGCCCGTATACATATGCGTATTAACTGCTCCGCCTGATTCGGTGCTGGAATCGCTGGTGATTTCTCTTCCCGGAGAACTATCATTTTCCTGCCTAGCTGCACCGTCAGGGCTAATCATGTAATCAGTGATGTCCTTTGTCCTGGACATGATACCGCGCCTGATATAATAATCCATCCCGGCTAATGCTAAAGCAACCGCGCCTATAATCAATGAGTATTCCACAAAAACACTTGCCTTTACCCATTTATTATTTTTGGCTATCATTTTTACCTCTGCGGTTCAGCCGAAAAAGATGAAACCTGCTCAACAGAATCAGTTACCTGATTAGCCACAGAATGGCTCGTTTGCCTGAATTTATCGGAATAACTGTCTTCTGTAATAGTCTTTGTAATATCGTAATCCGAAAATGTTGCACGCGGCGAATAAAAGCTCCCGCCGCTTACCTGTTCTGCCTGCAATCTCAACTTTCCCGAGATTGCCCGTTTCATATATACCTGCGTAAGAACCAATGCTGCGGCAATAACGCCGATTAAAACCGCAAATTCTATTGTACCCTGGCCTTTTCGTTTCATGTCTATTCCTTTATCTTCTTGATTCGTCTAATTCCTGCGCAACCTGCCTCATGCGGGCATTTACCGCACGCTGAATATACTGCTGCATTGCGACCAATGCCGTAGCAATAATAATAACGAGCATGGAGTATTCTAAAATGCTCTGCGCCCGCTTATGATAAAATATTTTTAACATAACCCCCTGCCTCCTCTTTTGCCTAATGGATGAAATGCATTACGTTAAAACTACCGGCTAAACGGTTACTTGCCTGGCTAAAATACCCCTCAAAAGAAGTACGCATCTTACCGATAACACCTATGTTTAAAACCACGACCAGGATTGCAACCACGACAAAAATATACTCCAGGATGCTCTGGCCTGAATTACATTTAGATTTTTTCTTTAAGCTTAATCTTGCCATTTTAAAACCCCATACTGATTTTATTACGCACAAAATTCAGTAAAATCGGGCCGCTTACAATTACCAAGACTACCGGCAGAATAAATGCGAAAAGCGGAAAGAGCAGCTTAATCGGCGCCTTTAAGGCCATGGCTTCTCCGCGGTGGAATCTCCTTGTCCTGATCTCTTCGGACTGTAATCTTAAAGCCTCTGCCATGGGAGAACCCATGCGGTCTGCCTGCACAAGTGTGCGTACAAAGGAATAAATCTCCGGCATATCAATGCGCCAGGCAAATTCTTTCAGGGCCTCACGCCTGCTCTTTCCCATCTGCGTCTGGCGATAGACTTCGTTTAATTCTTGCGTCAAATCGCAAACTTTTAGTTCTTTAACCACCCTGCTTAC
>JAQUAH010000021.1 GCA_028687345.1 Candidatus Omnitrophota bacterium
CCACAGCCACATATATGCAGCTTTTTTAAATGAAAAAGGCGTAAAATTCCCGTTTGTAGCATTAGTTGTATCAGGCGGGCACACAAGTTTATTTTATATAAGAGATTTTGATAAAATAGAAATTTTGGGCCAGACGCTTGACGATGCCTGCGGAGAGGCATTTGATAAGGTAGCCAAAATCTTGAAACTGGGTTATCCCGGAGGCCCTCTGATCGAAAAATTGGCCAAAAGCGGGGATGGAAAAAAAATAAGGTTTGGCTGTTCAGATACTCAGAATGCTTTCGATTTTAGTTTTAGCGGTATTAAAACCGCCGTTTTATATGCGGCAAGAGGCAGGGGCAAAAGCCGCGCTGATAAGAAAGATATCGCCGCCTCTTTTCAAGAGGCCGTAATAGATGTATTGATAAATAAATCGTTGTTAGCCTGTAAATTTAAAAAAGTAAACAGGCTCGTAGTGGGCGGAGGAGTTACAGCGAACAATAGATTAAGAGATCAATTCCTTAAGGCTTCTAGTGACGCGGGAGTACATCCTTATTTTCCTCCTAAGGAACTTTGTACAGATAATGCCGCTATGATAGCAGGATTTGGATTCCAGTTATTTAAAAGAGGCGCGGCTTCAGATTTAGATTTAACTGCAGAACCGAATTAAAGACGCAGTCCCTGACATCTACCTAAATAAATTTAATTTAAGTAAATGTCAGGGATCAATTCGCAGACGGCTTCGCCTACAACTTACGTCGTTCTTTCAGAGCTTCCGTAAGTTGTCTGCTCATTGAAGGAGGTAAGTATGCTTGTAGATACGCAAATTATTTTGCGCTTAATATTATCTTTATTTTTAAGCGGCCTTATAGGGCTGGAGCGTCAGGCTCACCGAAGGCAGGCGGGATTAAGGACGCATATTTTGGTATCTTTGGGCTCCTGCCTTATCATGTTGACATCACTATATGTTTTTGATATATATAAAGGCACGACTACAATAGACCCTTCACGCATTGCAGCCGGCGTAATCACCGGTATCGGATTTCTGGGTGCCGGAACAATCATCAGGGAAAAAGAGGGCGTAAGGGGGCTTACCACAGCTGCAAGCCTTTGGGTAGTTGCAGGTATTGGTTTAGCTGTCGGCTGCGGTTTTATCAGGGCGGCTGTTTATGCTACGATTTTAGCATTGATAGTCCTTTTCTTTCTAAGATACATAGAGGCGATAATATTTAGCGAGGAAAACGAACGTTCAAATAGAAAGGAGGCTAAGCATGGCCTTTAAAAAGAAACTGGAAGAAAAGACACTCGATGTCGATGCCTCAATGCAGGGGAGTCTGATTTTCAGGGATCCGGTTAATCTGCGTATCAACGGAAAGTTTGAAGGCACCCTGGAAACCAAAGGCAATTTAACTATCGGGCAAGCGGCAATGGTCACAGCCGATATCGTGGGAGATAATATTATTATCGGAGGCAGGATTAAAGGTAAAATTACTGCCAAGGAAAGATTGACTCTTTTACCCACTTCGATAATTGAAGGAGATATATTCCCCGCAAAGTTAAATATTGCCGAGGGCGCGGTTCTCGAAGGCCGTTGCTCGATGCTTCATGATTTTTTGAATGCGCAGGAGCTTGCGAAATATTTGGAGGTAGATTTAAATTCTATTATGGATTGGGCAAATTCAGGGAAAATGCCCGGCAACAAAGAAGGAAGCGAATGGAGATTTGAGCGCAAGGCTATTGATAGCTGGGTTGCCTCTGGTAAAATAGAAAGATAACGCGCAAATTTTATTATTATGGCGGAAGAAAAACTTTTAACCGTAAGGGAAACAGCTGCAATTTTAGGCACCTCTGAAAAAGAGGTCATAAATTTAGCCGAAAGCGGAGCTATACCTGCATACAAGGTAGGAGGGGTTTATCTAAGATTTAAAAGAGAACAGATACAGGAATTCCTGAGGTCAAACAGGGTTTCGCTTTCCCCTAAGATAGAGCAGACAGATAAAGACCCGGCTAGAAATAAAATCAGCGATTTTTTCTATTTTAATGATTTCTATATCTTAGCCAGCCTGCTTATCATCTTATTATTGCTTATAATTTTGCGTGGATAAATGGTTTTTAAATCTAAGTTTTGCGATCTAGGCTTTGCTAAAGTCGACATAGACAGAAAAAGGCGCAAGGGTTTTGCAGAGGTAATATATTGCCCGGGTAAGACAAAAACGCATCTTAAGGGAATTACCCGGCAGTTAATCAAAAACAAGCAGGATTTATTGCTTACGAGGCTGCCAAAGGCTACCTTTCTCTACCTTAAAAAATCTATCCCGAAGTTGAAATATAATTCACTGGCAAGGCTGGGCTATTTTCTGCAGAAGCAGAAACTAACCGGCAAACCTGAAGTAACCGTTATCTCTGCAGGCACAGCGGATATTCCAGTGGCTGAGGAGGCAGCTGTTACTTTGGAGGTAATGGGCAATAAGGTAATCAGGCTTTATGATGTAGGTGTAGCCGGAGTGCACAGGTTAATGCAAAACATAGAGGTATTAAAAAAGGCAGGAGTAATCGTTGTGGTAGCAGGGATGGAGGGGGCGTTAGCAAGCCTGGTTAGCGGCTTGGTAAGGGCCCCGGTTGTTGCCGTGCCTACCAGCTGCGGTTACGGTGCTAATTTCTCTGGCTTATCTGCGCTTCTGACGATGCTCAATAGTTGTTCTCCCGGCATAGCAGTCGTAAACATAGATAATGGTTTTGGCGCAGGTTATTTTGCATCGTTGATAAATAAGTGAGATGAAGAAAAGAATTACGTTAAAAGAAGCAATAAAATTTCACGGGCACTTGGGCCCCTATTTAGTATTGGGAATTTTAGCGGGAGAAACATCCCTTAAGAAGCTTAAATGCAAAAAATATTTTGGGCTTGATATCCGTGTGCATGGAGCAAATAAGAAGCCTAAGTCCTGCCTGGTTGATGGCCTGCAATTATCTACCGGCGCTACATACGGAAAAGGGAACATCAGGAAATTCAACGGCAAAATAATTAAAATTGATTTTCGTAATAGCCTGACCAATAAAAAAATTATTTTAAGGTTTAAGAGAAGTATTATTGAAAAGTTAGAGGCAGTAAGGTCGCATGGCGATTCAGAATTATTAGCGAAGAGATTATATAAAACAGATTATTCCAGCATTTTTAACCTAACAACCAAAGGCTAAAATGGCGCTCTCAGGATTAGATATTTATAAATTATTACCCAAGACTAATTGCCGCGAATGCGGCTTTGCTACCTGCCTTGCCTTTGCCATGCAGCTGGCTAAAAAGGCCGTAAGTATTGATAAGTGCCCTTACTTAAGCGAAGAGGCAAAGAGGATATTAGAGGCATCAAGCCTGCCGCCTATAAAATCAGTTTCTATAGGAACGGGCGAGTCAAAATTAGAAATCGGTAATGAAACTGTAATGTTTCGCCATGAAGAAAAATTCCGCTCACCCTGCGGCCTGGGATTTATCATCGAGGATAATTTAAAAGATTCAGAGATCTTAGGGAAATTAGAAAAGATAAATAATCTGAAATTTGAGCGCGTAGGCCAAGAACTTGATGTAAATCTTGTTGCCGTAAGGCAAAATACGCAAGCAAATAGATTTAAAGAAGCAGTAAAATTAGTTTTAGGGCATACCGGGCTTTCACTTGTATTAATAAGCAGTGATTTAGAAGGATTAAAATCAGCATTAGAGATGTCCAAAGAGAGGATGCCGCTGATTTATTACAACGGAAAAGATCTCAGTCAAATTGCGCCACTGGCAAAAGAGCTTAAACTGCCCCTGGTTGTTTCAAATCCTGATTTAGAAAAAATTATTGAAATTACAAATGAGTTAAGCAAGCAGGGGATTAATGATTTGATTCTGGATGCCGGGAAAAAGAGCATTTCGCGTAAGATTTGGGACTTAACGCAGATTAGAAGGCAGGCGCTTAAAAAATCAAATCGCAGCCTCGGGTTTCCGACTTTGGTAATAATTGATGAAAGCGACCCCTATGAAGAGGCAATAGAGGCTGCTACTTATATCACAAAGTATGCCAGCATTGTTTTAATGCGAGGTATTGAATCCTGGCAGGTTTTATCGCTTTTAACCTTAAGGCAGAATATTTATACTGACCCTCAGAAACCTTTGCAGATTGAGCCTAAGCTTTACCCTGTGGGCCAGGCAAACGATAAATCTCCGCTATTAGTTACTACTAATTTTTCTCTCACTTATTATACAGTGTTGGGAGAAGTTGAGGCAAGCAAAGTGCCTTCTTATATTTTAAGCGTAGATACCGAAGGCATGTCGGTTTTGACTGCCTGGGCAGCAGAGAAGTTTACGCCTGAAAAAATCAGCGAGAGTATAAATAAATTCGGTATTAAAGATGCTGTTTCGCATAAGAAGCTGATTATACCGGGTTATGTGGCAGTGATGAGCGGTGATTTGGAAGAGCAATCCGGATATCAGGTTATTGTGGGGCCCAAAGAGGCAGCCGGTCTGCCGTCGTTCTTAAAAAATTTAGGTTAATAAATCTGATGGAAAAATTTAAGGTTACATTTTTGCCGGATAATAAGACCATAGAGGTGGAGAAGGACAAAGCTATTCTCTCAGCTGCTATTTCAGCCGGCGTCTATATTAATTCTGTCTGCGGAGGCGACGGAGTCTGCGGGAAGTGCCGGGTTATCATAAAAAAAGGAAAAGCCTTTATTCCTACGGACAGTATCCTGAGCGCGCAGGACAAAGAGAATAATGTGTGCCTTGCCTGCCTTGCTACTGTGCAAGGCGAGCTGGAAGTAGAAATCCCTGCGGATTCGCGCCTTGATTTTCAGAAATCCCAGGAACAAGTTTTTTCTGAAACAGAAGAGATTGAGCCTTTAGCAGCCTTAAGCGAAAAAGATTTCAGGTATCTGCCATTAGTCAGAAAACTTTATGTAGAGTTACCTAAGCCTAACCTCGGAGATAATATAAGCGATTTAGAGAGGCTCTACCGGCACCTGCTTGCAAATGTTAACGGCGTTTTTTTTAATGCAAATACTGATTTGGGCCCGTATACAGGCCTGGTGAATATCAAACAACTGGGAGATTTATTGCGTGATTCGGAATGGAAAGTAACTGTTACGTTGGCTAACCGGGATGGAGTAACTGAGGTTATTTCGATAGAGGCAGGCGATACCTCTGGCCGTAATTACGGTATTTCTTTTGACATAGGCACTACTACTATCAGCGGACAGTTAGTAGATTTAAACAGCAGGAAAATCCTGGGCACAAAGGCATCCTACAATAAGCAGGCGGTTTTTGGCAGCGACATAATCAGCCGTATTATCTACGCACAGGAAAAAGACGGCCTTTCGCATTTACATAGAATCGTAGTGGATACGATAAACGAAATTATCCGTGAACTTTCCGCTGAGCACAATATTGACCTGAATGATTTAAGCATAATTTTATGCGCAGGCAATACTACAATGATACATCTTTTACTGGAGATAGATCCCTCGCATATCAGAAAAGAGCCTTATGTGCCGACTGTAAACTTTGCCCCGGTAATCCGCGCTGCAGAAATAGGCGTACATATAAAACCGCGCGGCCTGCTTTATTCCCTTCCGGGAGTATCCAGTTACGTAGGCGCAGATACAACCGCAGGGGTGCTTTCCACGGGTTTATATCGGCAAGAAGAGCTGGGAATTCTGATTGATATAGGCACAAACGGAGAAATTGCTTTGGGCAATAAAGATTTCTTGGTGTCTGCAGCTGCCTCAGCTGGTCCGGCTTTTGAAGGCAGCGGCGTTGCCTGCGGTATGCGTGCTGCCAGAGGGGCTATCCAGCGCATCAGAATTAATCCCGGTGATTACCGCGTAGATTTTGAGACTATCGGCGATGCCAAACCGCGCGGGATCTGCGGCTCAGGTTACATAGATGCCTTAGCCCAGATGCTTAATTGCGGCATAATTGATAAAAGCGGAAAGATAAAAATTGAAAAGAACTCCCGGGTACGCAACAGTGAATTCGGCAAAGAATTTATCCTCGTTCTTAAGCAAGATACGCAAACAGCAGAAGATTTAGTTATCACCGAAGCAGATATTGAGAATATAAAACGCGCAAAGGCAGCGATTTATTCAGCAACGGCAGTGTTAATCCGGCGCATGGGCTTGAGTTTGGGGGAAATAAAAAAGATTTTTATTGCCGGAGGATTCGGCACTTATCTAGATATTGAGAGTGCAATCAGAATAGGATTATTACCGGATATAGAGCGTCAGCGGTTTTCTTTTGTAGGCAATAGCGCTCTTTCCGGAGCACGGGAAGCACTTCTCTCCTGCGAGGCACTTTACAAGGCAAAGGAAATCGCGCGTAAGATGACTTACATTGAGTTGTCTACTGAGGGAGGGTATATGGATGAATATATGGCAGCTTTATTTTTTCCGCATACGGATTTAACTTTGTTTCCGAGCGTAAAAATATAAATGAGGGCATAACCTTGGGATACATAATTGCATTGGCAGGTAAAGGCGGCACCGGTAAAACTACAGTTGCCGCATTAATAGTCAGAATCATCAAAGAAAAAGGCCTGGGTTCGATATTGGCAGTAGATGCTGACCCGAATAGTAATCTTAGCGAGGCGTTGGGCATGGAATCAAAGGAAACCATAGGCCGGATTTTAGACGATATTGCCACTCACCCCCAGAAAATCCCTTCCGGGATGACTAAGGATAGGTTTATTGAATATCAGGTTCAGTCAGCAGTTGCAGAGGCGGACGGTTTTGATGTTTTGACTATGGGCAAGCCCGAAGGCCCCGGCTGTTATTGTTATGTAAATAATGTCTTAAGGAATATAATGGCCAAGCTGATTAAGGACTATGATTATATCGTAATTGATAATGAGGCAGGCCTTGAGCATCTTTCCAGGCGCACTACCAGGACCGCAGATTGCCTGGTGATTATTTCGGATGCAACAGTTGTAGGCATAAAGGCAGCAGGGAGGATAAAAGATTTGGCTGATGAGCTGGATGTCAAAATTAAGAAAAGGGCCTTGATTATAAATCGCTGGGACAAGGATATTGAAAAGGAAAGGATAAAAAACTTAAAATCAGATTATGCAGGGAGCCTGCCTTACGATAATGAAATAGAAAGAATCAGCCTGGACGGTAATTCAATACTGGATTTAAAAAATGATGCGTTAAGTTTAACCAGCCTAAGCAAAATACTAGAGAAAATATTTCAGGAGTCTTAATATGGCATTGCAACCGATGTTAGAAAAGTGGTCCGGTCAAGTATCAACAGTTACTATCGGAGCAACCAAGTCAGAAGGAAGCCGAAGAGAAGCAGTGAAGATAGGCGGCGAGTTGTCATTGCCGTTTTTATTTCCGGAGGGAAACGTTCCCAATAAGCCGGTTGTCGCCGTTGAGATTTGGGATACTGCGCCTGCTGATTGGCCGCAAGAATTGAAGAAAGATTACGCGGAAGTTTTAAGCGACCCGCTTGCCTGGGCCCAGAAATGCGTAAAAGAGTTAAAGGCTAAAGTTTTATGCATACGATTGCAAGGGGCTCATCCGGATTTTGAAAATAAATCTGCTGACCAGGAGGCAAAACTTATCCATGAACTTTTAAAAAGAGTGGATGTCCCGTTAATTATTTTAGGAAGCGGTGACGATACCAAGGATAATCTTATCCTGCCTGTTTGTGCAGAGGCAGCGAAGGGCGAAAGGTGCCTGATAGGAGAGGCAGTGCAGGATAACTATAAAACACTCACTGCCAGTGTCTTAGCCGACGGGCATAATATCATTGCCCAGTCGCCAATAGATATAAATATTGCAAAACAACTAAACATCCTTATTTCTGATATGGGCCTGCCTTTAGAGCGTATTGTAATTAATCCTACAATCGGCGCCCTGGGTTATGGTTTGGAATATGCATACTCGATTATGGAGCGTGCGCGATTAGCTGCTTTTTCCGGAGACAAGACCATTGCCTCGCCATTTATCTGTTTTGTGGGTCAGGAATCCTGGAGGGCAAAAGAAGCAAAGGCAACATCTTTAGAGTTTCCTTCATGGGGCCCGCAGGCGCAGCGCGGCATAATCTGGGAGATAATTACCGCTACTGCTTTAATCCAGGCAGGGGCAGATATTTTAGTTATGAGGCACCCCGAGGCAGTTGAGAAGATCAATAAATACATAGATAATTTAATGACAGGAGCCAGTGCATAAATATGTTCGTAATCGGTGAACTAATAAATGGGATGTATCAAAACATAGGCAGGGCAATAAAAGAAAAAAATAAAAAAGAGATACAAAAATGCGCACTCCAGCAGATTGAGGCAGGAGCGGATTGCCTGGATGTAAATTGCGGGCCGGCTTCGCGCGACCCTGTATCTGATATGCAGTGGCTGATAGAGACGATTCAGGAAGTGGCTGATAAGCCTCTGGCTTTGGATTCAAGCAAACCCAAGGTTATTGAATCCGGGCTTAAGGTAATAAAGAATAAAGCAGTTATTAATTCTACTACTGCTGACGCGGAAAAGTTAGAGGCCCTGGTACCTTTGGCAAAGGAATATAACGCCAAATTAATCGGGATAACTATAAGCGCCAAAGGCATCCCTCAGAATAAAGACCAGCGCCTGGAATTGGCAGCTGCGATTGTAGCAACCTGCGAAGAAAAGGGGTTCCCCATAGCTGACCTTTATCTTGACCCGATAGTCTTGCCTGTTAACGTTGCCCAGGCGCAGATGAAGGATATCCTTGAATCCATTCATGAATTTAAAATTATTTACGAGCCGCCTCCTAAAACTATCGTGGGCTTAAGCAACGTTTCTCAGGGGACCTGCGTCAGGAATCTGGTGAACCGCACGTTTTTGACTATGGCTCTGGCTTATGGCTTGGATGCGGCAATACTTGACCCGTTGGATAAGGACCTGATGGATGCATTAATTACCGCTGAATTGATTTTAAACAAAAATATATACTGCGATTCTTATTTGGAAGCTTACAGGAAAAAATAATATGGCAAAAGGAGACATGATCAGGAATATCTTCAGGGTGAGGGGGTTCTTAAAGAGTGTCTCAATTGCCCTCAAGGGCATTCTTTATTTATTTTTATACCACCGTAATATGCGCCTGATTTTTATTATCGGCATTATATCATTCTTATCCGGGCTATTATGGTTTAAGCTAGCCGGAATTGAATTGATTGCTTTGTGCATTACTATAACACTGGTATTCATGGCGGAAATATTCAATACCGCTATTGAATTACTGATGGATATATTAACTAAAGAATATCATACCAAGATAAAGCTGGTTAAGGATATCGCAGCCGGGGTAGTGATCCTGGCAATTTTAAATTCAATCGCCGTTGGTTACGTTCTTTTTGTGAGAAAATTGTTTAAATAATGGCGGAGTAGCTCAGCCTGATAGAGCACGCGGCTCATACCCGCTTGGTCGGTGGTTTAAATCCACTCTCCGCCACCATTTTTACTTTCATTTGACGTAGTCAGTAAAAATGCTTATGAGAGTGGCCCTCGAAGAGGGCATACTCTCCGCCACCAGCTACTTAGGAAGTCAGTGGCGGTTCACTTGCTAACGCGTATTAAGTGAACTAGCCACCAGCTATTTAGAGGTGAGTGGCGGTCCCGAACGAAGTGAGGGACTTAGCCACCAGGGTCTTTAGAACCGTCCTTGGAAGAGGAGGGGAAAGATGTTTAAAGAAAGAAGAAAATTCCCGAGAGCAGAAATTAAATACAGGATAAATATCATTTGTGAAGGTTCTGTTATTCTTGGGGAGCCGAAAGACTTTATCTTTCATACTTATACGGAGAATATAAGCGAAGGGGGGATAAAAGTCGTTTTAGAGAAAGAATTAAAAACCGCATCGCTCGTAAAATTGGAATTATACATAACAACTAAGAAATCGTTGCCTATAAAATGCAAAGGCATTGTCGTCTGGAGTAAAAAAACCAATCCCGAAGGCACCAAGCCGGATCTTTTTATTACAGGATTTCAGTTTCTGGAATTAGAAAAAAGGGACCAGGATGTTATCGGCAGTATAGTTAATCGCTGCCTGGGGGAGAAATTAAAAAATAAATAAGAAGATTAATTTATGAAAAAGTTTATTATAACTTTTATTTTGTCGCTATTTCCCTTATTCTGCTTTGCCCAGATTGAGGCGCCTTTGCAGTTTAGTATCGAAACCGATAAGAAAATATATAAGGCAGGAGAAAATATAAAATTAAAGGTTGGAATAGAGAATAAAGCAGGCAGTGATATTATTCTGATTTGGTGCAGGAATAAGCCCATGATTAGTTTAGAGGAGGATGCTATTTCAGTTGAGCTTTGCAAACATTCAAATCCAAGCATTGAACTTCTTTCTGTAACCAAAAATATCCCGGTTATAAAGACTATCAATTTTGATTTATCGGGGTTCAAGAGAGGCCTTTATAATCTGAAATTAAAATATAATTTACCGTCTCTTAACGTAAATTTTTCGTTACAACCCAATCAAATTATTTTCAAAGACTCCGCTTTTTCCAATACACTTGAAATAGAATTGGCCCAATCCGATTAAATATGCTATTAGACAGGGTAAAAGCTACCATTAAGAAGTATAATCTTGTTGCCAAGAACGATAAAATCCTGATTGCTGTTTCAGGGGGGCCGGATTCGGTAACCTTGCTTTATTTGCTTAATAGCTTAAAAAAAGAATTTAACCTGAGTTTACATGTGGCCCATTTAGACCATATGCTAAGAAAGGACTCTGCAGGCGACGCAGAGTTTGTAAAGCGCCTGGCGCAGAATTTAAAAATTCCCATCACGTTAACTCAAGTTAATGTAGAAAAATTAGCGCTGAAGGGTTCCCTGGAAGAGATTGCCAGGAATGCGCGCCTCGGTTTCTTGTTTAATACAGCCAGGGGCATAAAGGCAGACAAGATTGCCCTGGGCCACAGCCTGGATGACCAGGCAGAAACCGTGCTGATGCGTATTTTAAGAGGTACTGGGCTATACGGATTATCAGCGATATTGCCAAAGAGAAACATAGCCGGGTTTTGGATTATCCGGCCGTTAATAGAGACGAGCAGAAAAGATATAGAAGCATTTTTGAGAAGAAAAAAGATTAAATCTTGCCTGGATGCTTCTAACTTAAAAGATATTTACCTAAGGAATAAAATCAGGCATCAGCTTCTACCTTTACTGGAAAGGCAATATAATAAGAATATTAAAAAAATATTAAGCAACATGGCTGAAAGCGCAGGATTGGACTACGATTATATTTATAGCAGGGCCATTGTTATAATGAAAAATTTTGATAGAAAAGTTAATTTAAAAAGATTCCTGAAGTTACATCCTGCCATTCAAAGATTGGCGATACGCCAGAATATTGCCAGGCTCAAAGGGGATACCCGCAGGCTGAACTTTAAGCATATCAGGGAAATAGAAGATTTAATCTTAAACCGGCCTGCAAATTCCGTAGTTGACCTGCCTAAAGGCGTCTCAGTGGTAAAAAAGAAAGGCCACCTTTTATTTTTCCGCAGTAAGTAACCCCTAAAAGCGAGCCATAACTCTATAAAATACTTGATTTTATAAATATTTAATTATATAATTATACTTCTAAGATAAGTATTAAATCCGCTTCCGGTAAAGAGAGGAATCTAAATTAAGGAAAATTAAAAATGGCAAACAATAAAACTCCTAAATCAAAGAAGAATATATTTAAACGCCTGCCGTTAGGGTGGTTATTGGGCTTGATTATTTTTCTAATTGTTATTAACTCATTCAGTATGGGCCCTATAACAGGCGTGCCGAGGGAGATTTCTTATAGCAATTTTTACAGTGTTTTAAAAGACAATCCTGAGAAAATTAAGTCCGTGACTAAAGTTGAAACCGTTCTTCAGGGGGAATTTATTGACAATGCCAAATTTTTTGTGAATATCCCGGAAAATGACCCGGAATTGCTCAATCTTATGCGCCAAAATCTAAAATCTTTTGAGGTTAAGCCGCCGCGGACCTTTTGGGCAACCCTGTTTTTTAATTTAGGCCCGATTTTTCTGCTGATATTTTTCTGGTGGATGATGGCTGCCAGGGGAGAGCAGCTGGGAAACAAGATCATGACTTTCGGCAAGGTGCGGCCAAAGTTGCAAAGCGAGACAGAAAAGGCAACCTTTAATGATGTGGCAGGGGTTGATGAAGCCAAAGAGGAACTCAAGGAAGTTATAGAATTTTTGAAAGACCCCAAGAAATTCCAAAGGCTTGGGGGTAAGATTCCCAAGGGCGTTTTGCTTGTGGGGCCTCCGGGGTGCGGGAAAACTTTGATTGCACGTGCCGTAGCAGGAGAAGCCGGAGTTCCATTCTTTTCAATTAGCGGTTCAGACTTTGTAGAGATGTTTGTGGGTGTAGGGGCAAGCCGCGTAAGGGATTTGTTCGAGCAGGGCAGGCGCGCAGGCAAAGTATCCGGCAAAGGCGCAATCATATTTATTGATGAAATAGATGCGGTGGGGCGTTTGCGTTTCGCCGGTATCGGAGGCGGGCATGATGAACGCGAACAAACCTTAAATGCCCTTTTAGTGGAGATGGATGGCTTTGATGCGCAGCAGGGGTTAATCCTTATTGCCGCAACCAACCGGCCCGATACATTGGACCCGGCGCTTCTTCGCCCTGGGAGGTTTGACCGCCATATTATCGTGAATTTTCCGGACATTAAAGGCAGGGAAGAGATTCTTAAGGTACATACCAGAAAAATAAAACTTGCCAGCGTGGTTGATTTGAGGTCTATTGCCTCACAAACTCCGGGTTTTTCCGGAGCTGATTTAGCAAATCTTTGCAATGAGGCAGCGTTATTGGCTGCCAGGTACAATAAAGATGCGGTGGGAATGTTCGAATTTGAAAAATCCATAGAGAGAGTACTTATGGGGCCGGAGAAGAAAAGCCACATTATGTCCAAGAAAGAAAAAGAGATTACCGCGCTTCATGAATCAGGCCACGCGTTGATGTCCCTGCTATTGCCGGAAGTAAACCCCTTAAAGAAGGTTTCCATAATCCCCCGCGGTTTGGCAGGAGGTTATACCTTTACGCCGCCGCTTGAGGACAGGCACTATTGGACAAAGAGAGAATTAATATCGGAGATTACGATGATGTTAGGCGGCAGGGTCTCTGAAGAGATAAATTTGAATGAAGTCACTACAGGCGCGCAAAATGATTTGGAGATGGCCACCCAAATGGCCAGGCGCATGGTGACGCAATTCGGAATGTCCGAAAAATTAGGCAACGTCACGCTTGGCCGCAGAGAAGGCCTGATATTCCTCGGCCGCGATATTATGGAAGAAAAGAATTACAGCGAAGAAACTGCGCGCCAGATTGATGAAGAGGTAAAGAGAATCATCGATGAGGCATATGCAAAAGCAAAAAGCCTGTTACAACAGAATCTGGACAAGTTAAAAATCCTGGCGAATACTCTTTTAGAAAAGGAAGTCTTAGACGGAGAGGCTGTAAAGCTCCTGCTTAATATAAATAAAAAAGACCTCACCTAGCCTGATTTAAAATGTTTCGCATCCTTCAAATTTCTAATCAGCAAGATTTAAAACAAATAATGCGCGATATCAGGGTTGACCCTTACGGTATCAAAATTATGCTACCCAAGGCAGATACTTACCTTATCAAAATGAATTCTATTTCGAATATTACGGCAAACATACTCAAGCAGGAGATGCTTTCTTTAGGCGGGGATGTAGCCATTGCCCGTGACGCATTAACAGGGAAGACAAAAAATACAGATTGCCTCATCATAGGCAACCTTTCCCAGCTTACCCGCTTAAACCATAAACTAAACAAGCAGCCTTTTGGCTTAAACAGGTTGGGCCAGGACCTCTTCCGGGGAATAAGGAATTACCAAAGAAACGGGTTTATTTTAGAGGCAGGCAGGTATAAATTAAATTTAGGCAGGCGCTCATATGTAATGGGGATTATAAACCTTACTCCCGATTCATTCAGTGGAGACGGCCTTTACCGTATCCGGGATACGGCAAATCACAGGGTGCAACCCGGGGATATAATAGACGCTGCAGAAAAGATGGTTAATGACGGAGCAGATATTCTTGATGCAGGAGGCGAGTCGACCCGGCCGGGTGCGCGCCCGGTATCTATTAAAGAGGAATTAAAACGAACTATTCCCCTAATAAAATTATTAGCAAAAAAAATAAAGATTCCGATATCCATAGATACCCATAAACCAGAGGTAGCAAGGCAGGCGCTGGATAACGGGGCAAGTATGGTAAACGATATTTCGGGATTAAGAAATCCTGAAATGGCAAAGATTATAGCTAAATATAAGGCAGCTGTTGTAATCATGCATATGAAGGGAACCCCCGGCACTATGCAGCAAAATCCGCAATACTCTTTTTTAATAGAAGAGATTATAGGACATCTGGCTAAGGCCATAGAAAAGGCAGAGAGTTTCGGTATAAGTAAAGAAAAGATTATTATCGACCCCGGCTTAGGGTTCGGAAAGCTCCTCACCCATAACCTTGAAATCTTAAGGAGGCTGGCAGAGTTTAAAGTCTTAGGGGTGCCCATATTAGTCGGGCCTTCGAGAAAATCTTTTATCGGCAACATTTTAAATTCCCTGCCGCAGGAAAGGACGCTTGGCACGGTATCCGCCTGTGTATTAGCGGTTAGAAATGGCGCAAAATTGGTAAGGGTTCATGACGTAAAAGAAGTAAAACAGGCGCTGAAAGTGCTGGACGCCATAGAAAAAATATGAATATTTTAAGCACCGTCTTTATCTGGAAGCCGATACTGGAAATACTGATACTCTGGTTTGTGATTTATCACATCATGCTTTTTTTTGAAGGCACACGCGCAATCCAGGTTTTGCGCGGGATAGTCCTTCTTCTTATAGCCTTTTTCTTGTTTCAAAAATTAGGCTTGAATATACTGGATTGGATATTGACAAAATTATTTGGCATATCAGTTATAGCAATTTTGATTATTTTCCATCCAGAAATAAGGCAGGGGTTAGCACGCCTGGGCCAGCGTCATCTGTTTGAGGCAACCTTAAGAGAAGAAGAACTGGATTATATCCTGGCACAGATATGCCAAGCTACCGAAAATTTATCCAGAGATAAAATCGGTGCACTGATTGCGATACAAAAAAATGACCCTTTGGCTGCTTATATAGAGAGCGGCGTTCTCATTGACGCCCGTGTCTCATCAGATTTGATTCAGGCAATATTCACGCACAATAATCCTCTTCATGACGGCGGCTTAATTATACAGAACGGAAGAATTGTGGCTGCAGGTTGCCTTTTTCCTCTGGCACAGAATCAAGACCTCAGCCGTATCTTTGGCATGAGGCACAGGGCGGCCCTGGGCTTAAGCGAGGAGAGCGATGCCATAATTATTATAGTTTCTGAAGAAAGAAAAGATATCTCTTTAGTTTATAACAGCAGATTATATAAAGACTTAAATCGGGACGATTTGTTGATAAAGACCAAGGAATTCTTTAAACTCAAAAAAGGACATGCCTAAAGAAAAAGTAAGTATTTATTACCGGGTTCAGCATTGGTTTACCTATCACCCCTGGCTTAAGATTATATCGCTTGCCCTTGCGATTATAGTTTGGTTCTACGTCCGAGATGAAATAAGCCACTTTAAGTGAGGGCATAAGCTATGGAGCGAAGCGAACATAACTTATCTGTCCGAACTTATCCCGCTGCAGGCGGGATTAAATATCATTAAATGGTTAGGTTAGGCGTAAATATTGACCATATAGCTACATTAAGAGAGGTTCGCCACGGTATTGAGCCGGAGCCGGTATTTGCTGCCTTGATTTGTCAGGCAGCGGGCGCGGATGGAATAGTTGTGCATTTGAGGGAAGATCGCAGGCATATTAAAGAGAGGGACCTTTTTATTTTGCGGGAGATAATCAAGACAAAATTGAACCTGGAGATGTCTGTAACCGAAGAGATTGTTAAAATTGCCTGTCAGGTAAAACCAGACCAGGCAACCCTTGTTCCGGAGAAGAGGCAGGAACTGACTACTGAAGGTGGGCTGGATGTTTGCGGTAACTTAAAAAGAATAATTCAGGTTAGGGAAAGATTGGAAAGAAATGGCATAGGTTCTAGTTTATTTATTGATCCGGATAAACGCCAGATTGACGCTGCAAAAAAATCCGGCGTCAAGATGATTGAATTACACACAGGTAGATACGCTAATGCCAAAGGTCAAAAGCAGCAAGAGGCGCATCTTAAAGAAATTAAGGCAGCCACCGGCTATGCCGCGGCCAAGGGGTTAGAGGTTTTTGCCGGGCATGGATTAAATTATTATAATGTAACCAGCGTCGCCAGGATAGACGGAATAGAAGAATTGAATATAGGCTACTCTATAGTATGCCGTGCAGCGTTAGTCGGCTTAGATAGGGCGGTTAGAGAAATGAAAGAATTGATTGAACACAAAAGATGATAATAGGAACAGGCGTAGATATAACTGAGGTCAAACGTTTAAAACAGGCAGTGGAAAAATGGGGGAAAGCCTTTCTCGACCGGATATTTACTAAAGAAGAATTGGATTATGCAAAAGGCCGAGTTAGCTTATATCAACACCTGGCCGGTAGATTTGCGGCTAAAGAGGCGGTTTTTAAAGCGCTGGGTGACCCTCAGCTAAACTGGAAGGACGTTCAGGTCCTAAATGACAAGCAAGGCAAGCCTTACTGCCACATTTTAAATCATAGAGGAAAGAGCCTGGATGTTCATGTTTCCATTTCTCATGTGAAGAATTATGCGGTTGCCAATGCAATTGTTACGAAGAAATCCTAAGTCACACAAGGGAGATTTCGGGCATCTCTTTATTTTAGCAGGCTCTGCAAAATTTTCAGGTGCCGCGGTTTTGTGCGCAGAGGCAGCGATGCGTTCAGGCGCAGGATTAGTGACTTTGGGCATACCAAAGAGCTTAAATAACGCCATAATAAAGATAAAGCCGAAAGAAGTAATGACCCTGCCCTTACCGCAAACACAAGAAGGGACATTAAGCTTAGCAGGCTTAAGAAAGATAAAAGATTTTTTAAAAGAAATTGATGTAGCAGTGCTGGGCCCGGGCCTGGGGAAGAATAATTCTACTTACAACTTAATATTAAAATTATTATCTAAAATAAGCCGGATGACGGTTATTGACGCAGATGGCCTGAACGCCCTGGTTGGACATTTAAAGATTTTACGGGATAATGCGGAAGTAAGGAAACAGCCAGCCATACTGACACCGCATCCTGGCGAGATGGCCCGGCTTTTAGGCATAAGTATAAACAAAGTACAGGCCAAGAGAAAAGAAATTGCCAGGAGATTTGCGAAATATTATAATTGTATTGTTGTTTTGAAGGGGCATAAAACTATCGTTGCGGATAGTCACGGTAAGATTTATGCAAACAATACAGGTAATCCCGGTATGGCGACCGCTGGAAGCGGTGATGTTTTAACCGGGATTATCGGCGCATTTTTAGGGCAGGGATTGAGCGCATTCAGCGCTACAAAATATGCGGTTTATCTTCACGGCTTTGCCGGCGATTTAGCCGCAAAAGAAAAAACCCAATTGGGTATGATTGCCTCGGATATTATAGCCAAAATTCCAGAGGCAATAAAAAAGATGAGTTAGCGCCGGCGTAGCTCAGTCGGTAGAGCAGCTGTTTTGTAAACAGCGGGTCGGGGGT
>JAQUAH010000022.1 GCA_028687345.1 Candidatus Omnitrophota bacterium
TATTTATCTGAGCTCCCTTATGGCTCAAAGATTCTGCCAGGTTACGCATCTTAGCCACCTGGCCGGCAGCTGTGTATTGGGGGATCATCATCCCGGAGTTTGCCCCCGGGTCAGGAGTTAAATATTCCGGTAAACCATTGCTTAATTCCGGGTCAACTAAACGAAATATGCGCCGCTCTGCTATGCCGGCAAGCGCTACAGCTGCAATCGCCAGTTGGTCCTGCGCAATATTTACTGCAACCTGGTTGATACCATACCCCTGATCCATACTCCTACGTTCCCGATCCAAAGCTTCCCTGCTGCAATTTAACATCCTGCGCACTGCTCCGTGAATCTGCGGGATACCCCGCAAGCTGTAAGCATCCTGAGGCTGGCCACGCCGCAAGTCAATAAAAGTGCTGCCGTTAACCAATATTCTACCCAAGCAGGCAGACTCAATCTGAGCCGGGTGGGGCCTGGTCATCTGAATAAGCTCATTAAAAGGAGAGGAATGCGCCCTCATTGCTTCGCGGCTTAAGGCTGCCGATATTTCGGCTGTATCCAAAAGTTGAGCAAAGCGTTCTTGATTATTTATAATAGCGTGGTCAAGTGAAGATTTAGTGCCTGCGGCAAGTGAGGACCGATAGAGATATGTTATATATTTTATATTTAGGTAATGATGTATAGCTGTGGTAAATACTGCTCCTGCAAGGACCAGGGCATAAGATAAGTAAGGGATGGTAATTATAGAGGCAAGCGTTAATATTACTCCTATAGTAATAGCATTCAGGAGGGTAATAAATAATACTCCCCGCCACCACCCGGGAGGAGCATGCGGCATGCTATTAGTTCTTAAGAAGTGCAGCGCAAAAAATATTGACCAAATAATTGCAGTAGCCAGAAGGCCTGCTAAAACAATATGCAGGAGATTATTTGAGAACAATGCCACCCATAACCATAAATTACCGCCCCAAAACACACCCTGCTCAATCCAGGCCTGGTGCTTGAGGGGGATATGGATTTTAGTCAACAGCAAAGTTATGAGAGGAATCATTCCCGCCTGTACTTTCGGCCCACCCTTTCCTTTTGCCGTAAGGCCAAGGATGATACCTAAAACCACTCCGCCGATCGCTGCCCAGGTAATCTGTGCTGCCCCTGCTGTCAAAGAAAAGGTAATGATATGCCAGGGAATCCAGAACCAATACAATGTCCTGTAAGGATTTTTAAATAAATAGTGTAATAAGGTTTCGTCTTCTCCAGGGATAACTCCGTTTAAGTCCTTCCGGGTCAACTTTGAGAATCGCAATAACCACTCTCTATTTCCGAAATAATTATCAAGAAATCTATGTAAGGCCATCAGAACATAGCCAAAGCTGATGTTCATTAAAATCGATATTGCCACTGCGCGCACCGTAACCTGAATTCCTGTAACAGGTATAGTGCCAATAACCCTAGAGCCATCTATTGCTAAAAGCCCCAATAGAATCGGTATCAGCCATTTAAATGCTTCAAATGCAAGTTTGATGATAACACCAAGCACAGGCCAGGTAAAACAGAACTTACACTTTACCTCTTTGAGGTTTATCCGCCATTCCCCTAACCTGATCCGCGCACCGCGTAATTCTCCGAATGTACCTAAACTTGCGAATTTAATTGCAGAGGCAATGAGAAAAAGCGGAAAAGCCTTAAAGAAGTGTTCGAAAGGCAAAAAGATAAAGAATACTGCCAATATAAGCAACTGCAGAATCAGGGGGTTTTTAAGGCTGTTTCCTAATTTCTCTTTTAACGTGCCGGGTTTCTTATCAGCTACAATCATCGTCCCCTCCTTTCCCTGTAAGGCGTCCAATAAATGTCCGGCGTCAGTAATAATTACCTGCTTGATGCCGTTTTCTATGGCATAAATTGCCGCCTGAATCTTTGGCGCCATATCGCCTGTGCCAAAATGGCCTTCTTCTAAAAGTCTGCGTACTTGCGAGATTGTGGCTTTACGCAAAGGTTCTTCATTAGGCTTCCCGTAATTCAGGGAAACTTCTTTTACGTTTGTTAATATAATAAGTTTTTTTGCTCCTAAAAGCACAGCAAGCAGCGCAGAGGTCCTGTCCTTGTCAATCACGCAATCAACGCCTCTTAGGAGGCCGTTTCCAAAACGGATAACAGGTATTCCGCCACCGCCGCAGGTAACGAGCAGAACACCATTTCTGACTAAACGCCTGATATATTCTATTTCTACGATATCTATTGGTTGCGGTGAGGGGACTACTCGTCTATATACTTTTTTATTATCCTCTGTTTCTTCCCGTATCTTTTTTATCTCCCACTCAGGATGCTTTTTACTTTCTGTCTCTGCCTCGGGTTTAGTATACCACTTTCCTATTTGTTTAGTACCGGGTTTTTTAAAACTCGGGTCATCCTTAGCTACAACCACTCGCGTTAAACATGCTAAAGCTTCTTCGCTCATCAGTAATCCCTTTAGTGCCTTATTTAAACCTTGCGCTACAACCAAGCCTAATGAGCCCTGGGTTCTGGCATCATGAACAAACATGGGCATGGCGTTTTGCGTATCTTCTGCCACTGAATCGCCTACTTGCGGTCCATTTCCATGCGTAAAAATAAGCCTATATCCAGAAGCAATCATGCTTTCTATAGCGGGAAGTGTCTTGGCAAAAGCAGCTTCCTGCCGGACAAATGCACCAGGCAGGGCATTGCCTCCAAGCGCAACTACAGTAAAACCTTCAAAATCGCTCTGCCTGTATTGGGCAACTAACCCTAAGAATTCCGTTCTCTCTGACTCGTGCAGTAAAATAATGCCTAAGGTATGGTTTAAGTAAGGTTCAGGGATGTTTAATTGCTTGCCTATTCTTAAGAATTGTTCTTGCGGGATATTCCAGCGGGTTTTTCCGGCTCTTCTTTCGCAGGTAGGATAGAATAATGCAGATATGCAGGCATATATATAGGTAAGCCAGGGCGGGGCCCTTGTCCCATGCGTCTGTCTTAGGTACTCAAGATTAATCCTATAACTTATAATTGCCGGCCTAAAGAAATTCTGCTTGGCTCTACGGGAATTCCACAAACTCACCAAAGCACCTACCAGGAATTGCCATAGAACACGCCAGGGGTGACTTGCGTGTTCTGAGGCGGCATCAATAATAACAAGTTGAGGAATTATATCTTCCGGATGGGAAATTTTTTGTCCGTTAAACACTACAGGCTGCTCTGCCAGGTTTTTATCGCTTAATCCCAGTTCCTCATATAGGGCAATGCGCAAACCGCAATAAGGATATTGCGGATATTGTGGCTCGGAATCATAAAAATCAAGATAACGGCTTCTTATTTCATAAATGAGACTCCGTAAGGCCATTAAACCGCCGCACTTAGATATACCAGTCTCAGACAGAACCAGACTAATGCCTTCGCTTAAATCGCTTCGGCTTAATATCTGACCTATACCAACATATCCTCCGGCCGATTTAAGTAATCTACCTAATCTCTTCCTTGCCCTCCTAGGCAAAGAGTCATCTTTAAGTATGCTATAAATACTATCCCATAGGGCTCGGAAATCATAACCTGACCGGAATTCTTCTGTATCCATAAAAACTATTTCTGCTCCGGCAGCGTATAATGCTCTAACAAGCATGCGGTGTTGCTTATCGGCCAAACCTTTGTTTATAGCCCCTATCTTTCCTACCATAAAACCATCATTTATATACTGCACATCCAATACCCCTCTCGGAGAAGCCAGTAGCTGCAACTTATTGTTATGATCAAATGCAAGGCTGTAGGGGTCAGAATCCAATTCGCAGATAAGGCATTTGCCTCCGCCTCCGGCTTTAACAAATTCTGAAAGGTTAATCTCTCTTACTTCAATACCCCGCCTATTAAGCTCGTCTTTCAAAGGTTGTTTTACCCGCTCATCCATAATCATTATCTTGCCTATCGCCGGAGAATTACAGGCAAAATTAAGAAAGTCTTCTTCAGATACTTCGAGGGCATTCGGGAATCTTTTTCGTAAAACTCCTTGCGTTTCTGTATCAAATGCTCCCGGATAATACATGATTGTTTCATCGATAATTTCCTCTGCCTCATTTACCACAGGAATCTCTCTTAAGGCCGTATCTAAATGATATGCTTCTTCCCTGATTGCATGCGCACTGATAATTTCAATCTTGCGATTAAATTCACCATCCCCGACAATTTTACGTAGTTCCCATTCCAGCCAACCTATAGCTGGCTTTTCAGTCCTAAAACCCCAGCCGCAAATTATAGTTACACTGTTGCCATGCTTTACATATTTAACCTCTGCACCGCCTTCAAAAGAAATCCCTGCTGGCGCTTCAATAATTTCATAACCTTGAGAAATAAACCACCGCCTATTGTATTCTATCTCGGCAATCCTAATGCCCCTGCCGTGCTGCGAAGCAAAATTACCCAAAAATACATAACGCTTGCCTGCGTGGCAAAACACCAACCCTGATTCCGGGCGGAATACAATATCAGGGACAAATTTCCGGCGTTCGCTTAAATAATTATCTGTAAGAATATTTATAAAACTAAGAACGGTATCTCTAGGGCAATTTCTTAGGGCCGCCTGTCTTGAAGCAGGAATCAAATCAAGCAGACTGTAGGGATCTCTTTTTGTTTTCCTTCTCTCTATACACTCTACAACTAAGGGGCCTAATTCTACCGCGCTATCTAAGCAATCCAATATCGTGACAAACTTAGGCTCTCTTAAACAAGAAATTCTTGTCAAGTAAAGGGCCCTTTCCAAAATGAATAGGAAATAATCCGGAGTCTTGGAGCGAAAATCAGCGATTCTCTTGGATAAGGCGATTAATTTAGAACCGGGAAAGGCCTGCCTTATATTATATTGGGCAGCCAGCCCTAAAATTTCTGTCCTCTCTGACTCGTGCAGTAAAATAATGCCTAAGGTATGGTTTAAGTAAGGTTCAGGGATGTTTAATTGCTTGCCTATTCTTAAGAATTGTTCTTGCGGGATATTCCAGCGGGTTTTTCCGGCTCTTCTTTCGCAGGTAGGATAGAATAATGCAGATACGCAGGTATATATATAGGTAAGCCAAGGCGGGGCCCTTGTCCCATGCGCCCGTCTTATGTACTCAAGATTAATCCTATAACTTATAATTGCCGGCCTAAAGAAATTCTGCTTGGCTCTACGGGAATTCCACAAACTCACCACTGCTCCTGCCAGGAATTGCCAGAGAACACGCCAGGGGTGGGTTCCTCGTGGACCACTTAGCTGAGTATTAGCTGCAGTTAATTTCCCTCTTGTTTTAATGAAATCATCTACAGCAGCAATAGCTTGGGTGTAATCTACAAGCTGGTATGTGCCCACTATTTCCTCTTCGGCTGTCCGGCGCTGCCTCATTGGTAAAGATACTATATCAGTCTTATCTAAAAATTTAGAAGCCGATAACTGGCTAGGTTCCTGGGCAGTACTGATAATCGGGATTGCAATTTTATTTATGAACACTCTTAAAGAAGCTATAAAATCTCCTCTGTTAAGCCACTTTATCTGTTTGAAGCGCCTGTTCCATTCTCCTACCCATTGCTTTAATGCTTCTGAACGGCCGGCGTCTAACTTTGTTATCTCTGGAATACTCGCAAATACCTGAGCGCATAATGCTTCTGTTTCCTGGTCAACAGACTGGGCTGGTTTAGAGCCGCCAGCCGCAGGAATTGACTGTGAGAGTAGCCTAACTGGGACTTGTTGGGGACGAGATGTCTGCTTAACCTCTCTCTCCCTTTTTTTGAATTCTATTTCCATTAATATATATACCAATAAGAAAAGAAAAATAGGGGCGAATGAGATTAAGAATATAAAGAAAATCTGCTTGGCTTCTGCTTTTTTAATCCGGTCCCAGTCTTCATAAGAAACCTCGCGCAATCTTTGCATTGCATCAGAGCGTATTTCTGGAATTTTTATACACTCCAATATTAATTGTACATCGTCGCTAGAGTTGATAATAATCCTCAGGCTATTAATTGCATCATCCCTGACTCCCGGATTTACATCCTGTAACGCCTTCTTCAGTGCCGGGACTGCTTCGTAAGCCCCCAGTTTCCCTAATTCAATTATTGCGCAACGACGCACAGATGCAAAATTACTTTCCAAAGCCTTAAGTAATGGCTCAACGAGCCTTGGGTTTCTAAATCCACCTGCAACCTTTATTGCTTCTACACTGACAAGAGGATCCTCATAAGGATCTGATACTACTGAAACAAGGAGTTCGAATATTTCCTGGTCTTCTTTATATCCACCTAAGGCCTTTACTGCTTCCTTACGCTCACTATGATTTTTAGGCGTCTTTACTATTTTAATCAAATAATTGCGCACTTCCGGATTCTTAAATTTAATTAAGTTACTTATTGCTGTATAACGCAGAAGAGAGCCTTTTCTTTCTTTATCCAAGATCGTTGTCAGAATCTTAGCAATTTTTGCTTCTTCTTTATCAAACATAGCCATAACACATATTGCCTCACTGCGCACAGATATGTTTTCTCCTTCATCAGAAGCAAGCCCGGAAAGCAACTGAAATACTCCTGGCTCATCCTTAAAGGCTGTCAGTTCTCTTATTGCCTTTAGGCGAAGATTTAAATCTTTATCATTCGATATAACCTGCTGAAGTGCCTCAAATGTGGGTTTAGCGGCAGGTTTGGGCTGGCTATGTGTTTTTACAATCGCGGTATTCGGCATAGTCTCCTGTGCGTTTGCAGGCATATACTTTGGCAGGCCGCATAATACAAGGAACAATGCCAAGATAACAAGAGCAGCTTTAATATGAATGTAAACCTTCTTTGCTAAACATGCTATCGCTAACAATAAAACCACCGGTATGGCTAAAATGAAGCCGAATGGATTAATGCAATTAAGACTGGTTACAGTCATAGCCCTGCGCCTCTTAAGGAAGTCTTCCGAAAAAATTGTTCCTGCCGCATTATCTACAGGAAGAGAAGCATTATCTGTAGATTCAGTTTTGGGCTTTAAAACCATTGATTGAATTAGCTGCGCTATACCCAAACCGGGAAGGTTTTCCCAATACCAAACACCGGTCCTTGCAACATTAAAATTCTCCAGCCACGGATTATCCTGCTCTAAGCCTTCTGCGTTAAAAACTATCTCATTATTAGACCATTGCACCTTTGCAGATTCCAGTTGTGTGTAGAATTCCTCCCAAAATTCAAAAACTACCTGAGGAATAGGTATCAAATCCGGATACTGAAGCACAGATTCTGCAAGCTTGTTCATTCCCACCTCTAATTGCTCCGGCGTATAACCGGATAGCCTTATCTGGAAAGGCTGAAATTCAGCTAAGAACCCTGAAAAATATACAATGCCATCTTCAGCCACCAACTCTCTTAACAGTTGAATATGTGCCCTGCGCACAGCTAAGACAAACTGCGTGCTTGCATCAATATCAGGAATCTCACTGTGGCAGAGTAAATCTCCCCGGAATTTAAAAGGCTCGCCAAATCTCTGGCAGACCCGCATATTAATCAAGTGCTGATAATAATCAAAGAGGTCATCATAGATTAAAGTAGAAATTACTAAACCTGCTTTTACACCCTGTAATTCCTGCGGAATTTGAAAACTTATCGCAACTCCCAAGCCAGTAAAAGCATAAAATTGAGCAATAGCGGCTTGAACTTCATCTGGCGTTGAAGTTCCGTTAATGGCTTGTGTCATCACTTCAATAAAACAAGGATTAACCATAGAGATATCCGCTTCAACTAAACAAATCTTGCCGCTTTCTAATTGTCCTTCTAATCCGCGCGCTGCGATTGCTTCCTTCATTACTGCGGCGTTTATATCAACAAGATAAATTTTGCTAAATTTATCTGAACTGAACAGCTCATCCGGGATATCATTGAGCCTTCCCGCTCCTAAGACTACAGCCGGCTCACCTGCAGGCGCATCAGTTATTGCCTGGACAATCTCCCTTCTTAATCTATAAAATCTTTCATCCCTTGCCTTATATAAACCAAATTCCCTGTCAACCTCATCAAACATTACTGCAGCGTCACCAAGCCCTGGCCTGGTCTCTCCAAAATCTATCTGTTTTAAGTGTACCTGGTCAGACTCAAAGGCTGCCAATCCGTACATTTTAGACTCTTTTTCTCCCAGCATTTGAGTTTCCATCAAAGCTAATTCATCTGCCGGTAAAACCCTCCTAAAATCAGGATTATGAATGAGGCGGCGCAAAAACATAGTGCTACCTTTTGCCCTAGTTAATTCGCTCTTCTGAAAATCAGGGACTTCCCCCAAAAGCAATTCTGACTCATGATTTTTAAAATATGGATAACCACCTGCAAGATAATATCCGAGCATATCTATAATAAAACTAAGCCGGCCAAAGGCAGAAGGAGATATCATTACCCAGAATTTAATTTCTTTACCTATTATTAAACCGTCACAAAAATTGCAATTAAGTTGCGACGTATCTGCTTTATAAATATATATCGGATGTGATACGTCGGCTAAAATATCAGGTGTAAATTCGGCTATTAAACTCAGGGCTTGCTCTAATTTTTCTCTCTCTTGCGGCATTAAATTTTGCTGAAATGGCTTGTATTCATCGGGAAGAACTAGATCTTGGTTTTCATCCCGGCCTTCTATTTTGATAAACTCCTGGATTGCTTTTCTGGCAAGGGGCCTTGAGATTTCATCAATAAAGTCCTGGGCTAACTCTGTGGCTCTGAGGTGGGCATCAAACTGGTCTCTTAAACAATATTCAAATACTTCATGTGTAAGATCCTTGTTAGAGAATTTTCCTGCAGCCTGCTTTGTAAGAAGCAAGGTGCGGCGTTCATCAATATCTAATATAACTGCTTCAAAATCTTCTTTCTCATCAACCTTAATCACCTCAATCCTATCAATACTTGTAGGTGGCGGAGCCCTCTCTGGATACCTCTGAGCAAATATCTTAGCGAGTCTCATTTGATGCCCCTGCAAAAGCCGATTGACTAACAAAGGCCTGGTATTTACCGTTACCCTTCCTTCAGACAACGCCCCTTCTCTAATCTTTCTTACCTGCCTTTCAGTGAAACGGCCGTTTAAACCCCTTTTTGGAGAAGCATCTGTTCCACTGTGCCCGTTAGGAGTTTCATTTGACGATACTACTAATTGGCTCCGCCTCGAGTCTAAATCGGCAATCGCTCTATCCCGCCACTCATCCTCTACCGGTAATCCCCGCTCAACATAAACCTGACGCAATCTTTCTTCTGCTAACTCTAATGTCCGCGTCAATTGCGAAGTATTATCCACAATGTCTACGTCTGTTCGTTTAGCCCGTTGCACTATCCAATTATGAATTGGCCTGATGGTCCTTCTAAATCTTTGTATGTCTTCTGCTTGAGCCTCTCTCTTCCCGTAGACTTCAAGTTTCCTGGTAAAACGCTCCAAATGAACATCTGCATCATCAATAGATACTGTAAACCAGATACAATCAACGCCTCTAAAATAACGTTCGGATAAAATCCCGGGTGGCAAAGCCACTCCGGAACAGATGGCTGAGGTATCTAACCTAATAAGTTGCTCAATCATGCTTGTAACCCCTAACATTGCCAATGAGGAATATGTATAATACCAATGTAAATCCGGCCCATCATACACTGACCTAAACAACTCAGGAAACATCTGCCTGGTTTCCTCTTCCCCGAACAGCCAGCTTATTGAACTCTTGACTACCTCAACCGAGACATCCGTAGAAATGTATGTTGAAATAGACAGCTTCTCAGCCAAGTGCTGGCTGATAGTTTCTCGGCCTGAGCCAGATGCTCCGGCTACCATAATAATCGTTGGGCGATTTATATTCTTTAAACGAGGGGCGCCATAAAGGCAAGGAAATACCCAGTGAATAAATTCGTACAAATCTTTCTTCCTAAAATTGAGACGGGTATCTCCTGAGACTGCAGGGTCATTCCAAAACGCCTCAATTGCAGCTTGGGTAGTGGCCCGCCAGCGCCGGAGAGCGTAAAAATAAGCTGCTAATTCTCCGTCTAGCCCTTTTTCCCAACGGTCGATTCTTCCAGTCAGCCGCCGCTCTGCTACTGTTTGGTCTTGGCCACTTAAAGTATACACTAATTCCGTAACCTCTTGCCTTAATCGGGGGAGGCTATTAATATTATCTAATACCCTATCTATGCGTGCAGCTTTGATATTAAATTCATCAGTTAATAAATGTTTAACTGTGCGCTTCAATTCAGGGAACAACAGCTCTTTTACGTCTCTACTAAGCCGCTCTCTTTGTTCGTTGTTAAGATGGGCGGTAGTGGCTAATAATTCCCTTACCTGAACACGCGCATCATCGCGGTCATGCTGCTTTAATGCTGCTAAACGTATTAATAATTCATCCTGAAATTCTCTCACACTGATAAGTGCATTTCTGGTAGCGGCTAAAGCCTGTTCGTGGTTCAAAAATAAAGTAAGTATACATTCATTTGTCAATGCTTGGGCAATTCGCGCTTGTTTTTGCGATTCAGCTGCGTAGAGCGCTCTTTCTCTTTCAATTTGCTCTAATGAAAGCGGCCGTATAATCCTCAGGGGAAAAGTAGCAGGCCTTAATCCAACTTCTGCCCTGGCTTGGCAAACTGCAGCTTGAGCTTCTGCTTGCGGCTTTTTAATACCTAAAGATAATTGTTGCCTTCTTCTGTTTAAATCCTCTTCAACTTCAACTCTTAACTCATTCTTTATAGGTAAACCACGGTCTGCATCCGGGCCTTTAATCCTGTCTAAGCAGGGCTGTAAAGATTGCTCTAAATCAGCATCAACGTCCGCTACAAAGGCTTCGGTTTCCTTTGCTACTCTTATAATCTCTTCTTGGATACGCCTAATCGCTTCTATCTCAGCAGGGGTTCCACAACATTGAAATTTGATTCCTCCGTTCTTAAAGCGGGCTACCACACGAATAATATTAGCTCTGTTAAAATATTCTTCTGGAAGCGAGTCCGGCATCAATGTGCCTTCTATAATCGCAGAGGTGCCTTTCATAATTAATCGATCAAGCACGCCCTTTAAACCCACTGTAGTCATCAATGAATGCGCATAACATTGACGCAGGCCTCCTTCGGAAAAAGCAGAGTTATAAATTTCAGGAAAAACTCTTTGCGCAAGCTGCTCTGCTCCCGGAATCTTAGCTAAAAGCCAATCCCAGACATAACTAAGCGTGTGTGAGATTACTATATCGGTAGAAAAAAGCGTAGATATACCAAGCGCCTTCGACAGCCACTTGCCAATGACTGGCCCCTCTGCTGTTGATGCCCGAGAGACAAGGACAATATCCGGCCTTTCAATATCTTTAGGATGAGGTATTTTAAATAAACGAGGGAATATCCAACGAATCAATGCTCTTAGTTCTCGATCGGTAACCTGTTTTCTTATGCCCGTTACAGCCGGATCATTATAAATTGCTTCTCGTTTCTGGCGTTCCACCTGATTCAAGTCATCCACTGCCTGCACGTACCTATTAGCTAAATCTTCTTCTATTCTACGCTCCCAAAGCAGTATAATGCTTTTTAAGCGTAATTGGGCAGAGAGCGAATCAGGCAAATCTAGCAGATTCACCTGCCCTGTAAAATTATCTCTCAAAGCTTCTGGGGTATTTACTTTTTCTAAGAAAGCAGTGACTTGTTTTGGGTTTGCCCCTAATTCATTTACCAACAAATCCCTGATGATTTCCTTGATTTCAGGCAGTAGCACTATTTTAAGTTTCCCTGCAATCTGTTGGCTATCAATTGGCCGGGCAGGTAAATCTAACTTTGGCGTTTCCATGATATCTGCGGCTACTCTTCTTGCTTCATCACGAGTATATTCCCCGGTTTCAATCAAAAGTTGCAGCAACTCATATTGGATAGCGATTAATTCAATCAGGGCTTTTCTTGCCGCGATAATTACCTCCCGGTGATTTGTCAATAACTGACAAATACATTCATCCGGCACAACTGGCGCAAGCTCTGCATTGCGCGCACTTAAAGTAGCCCAAATTGCTTTTTCTCTAGCTACCCTCACAAACAAATCCTCCTTTGGGTACCTTGGTTCTCCTATGGCAATTAACGCCTCTTCCACCTCAATCCAGCTGGGGCCGCATTTTTTTCTTAGCAACTCGTATATCCCCAAATCTCGTAATTCTTCAAGAGCAGCTTTTCGGTCTTGGGCCGTCTCTAACAATTTATCAATTTGTCTTTCCACAACAAATCTAATTATTCTCTCCGGCAACGGTAACTCTCCGGAAATGTATCTTTGGATGGTCGCCACTACTAACCTATAATCATCCTCTGGAATCTCTTTTCCAAACTGGTGTTTACAGCGAAATAGACGCAATATATCTCCGATAGCAAGATTCGCCCCTCCTCCAGCTAACCTTACCCTACCTTGCTCAAAGTCCTCCAAAGAATCAACCCGGCCATATAAATTTCCCTGACAATCCATAGCCATATGCAACAATGCTGCTCCTGTGATTGATGGATAAATGGCTCGGCTCTCTTGGTCAACAAGGATTCTTTTTAGATATACCGGCCTTCCTTCTCTATCTCTGAGCTTAACTGGACCGAAATATTGGATTTCCATCTGGCCCCACATAGTCTTTCTGGTACCAACTGGGGGTAAAAAGTTATCCACTCCTACCCCTAATCTCTCAGCTAACAACCTCAATTTTTCCATTGCAAAGTCGCATATTCTTTGGTTAGCTTGACTCTCAGGGCCTACAAAGGATATCCTTTCCTCATCTGTTAAAGGTACTGCTACACTGATATCAATATCGCCAAGAATATTCCCGGCATAAGCATCCCTGACGCCGCCCCCTATCACTACTATATACTCTCCGAATTCTTTATTTTCCGGTAGTCTCAGCCACATTTGAAAATCTTTTAATCTCTTGTCTGCTATCGCATTTATATCTATATTCATTCTTTTCCGTTTTATCTCAAGCCTTTGGTTAATTCTTTTTATCGTACGTTCAACCCGGCTAACGAGTGGATTGCTTACTAATCTTTGTTCCACAAGACCAATGTTGCCCCCTGCTGCAGACATCTGTGTATACAAAACAACGGCTCCGTGGTCATCAAAAATATATTGCATCTGTTCAGCAGGTAATTCGGACCAAAGCCGACTTAAATGCATAACTGTATCTTCATTTCCAAATTCTCGCAACCCTGCTAAAGCGTGTGTTTCTGATAGGTCATCAATAGCCAATTCTGGTGCAGGAGCGCAACCTTTAGCTCTTACTCGCAGTAATTCTAATAGAGTATTGGTTGCCCGGCTATCTTTTATCTTAGCTAACTCCCTTGAAGCACAAACGCGTAGAAGCCTATCCGGCCACAGTAATACTTCTCTTAAAACCGGGACTGTAGTTGAACTGGCAATTATTTTTATTGCTCTCTTTAACACAGCTCGCAGCTGCGGATATATTGCCCAAGTAAAAGTGCCGGTAAATTCAGAGAGCCTTTCTTCAAAAGAACCGACATCTACAGTCCTCCCAATAGTATTTACCGCAAGAATGGCAGCGTCGCGGAGTGTTCTATCTTCTGAATCTTCTCCTATTACGGTAAATAAGCTTACTAATGCCTGTGGGTCAGCTATTTTATCTAACGTTTGCACTGCTGCCATACGCCTACGAGGACCACTTTGCGTATCATTCAATATCTTAGTTAATGTAGGCGTTGCTCGAATATCGGCTAGTCTTCCTAATTCTTCGATTGCCTGTACATGTACATCTTCATGTAAATAGCCTGTCTCTGCGGTAGCTATTAAACTTGGTACTTCATCTGTAACTACTCTATCCTGAGTGGTTACGCTTTTCATCTGGGCAGGTATCTCAATAAGCTGAGCAAGCTCCTTTGAAGGCAGGTTCATTAACTGTTCTATCTGAGCTCGAAAATTTATATTTTGGGCAATGTAATCACTTGCATCTTGAGATTCAAGAAATCTTTTCAAAGTTAATATTGCGCAGGACATCAATTTCTCCATGCCTGGCTTTCTTGGTCTCAGGCACAAAACGAGCCGGCCCTCTCTCCCAATGTTTAACGCTGCTATCCGCCTGGGCGCCAAGACATTAACCCAACCATCTTCGGGCGCTGCATCTGATCTTACCATAATCTCCAGGTCTTGAAGAGGAGGCTGCATAGCTAGTTTAGCTAATTTCATAGTCAAAGTTAACTCATGCAGTCTTCGGGGTTGAATAATTGTAGCCTCTGCTTCCATTGCTACTTCTGGCCTATGTTCTGGCTCTACCTTGATGAAAATATGAGTCTCTTCTTGCCAATTTCCTCTTACTAAAACTACTGGCTTGGGAAACTGTTCTCCTAAATCAAATTTGACTTGCAAAGCTACTGAAGTTCTGCTCCTTGCTGAAGAATCAGCTTTTTCTAATACGGATCTTTTCCCGGGCGGAACCTCATATAACATTTCATAGCTCTTGCCTGGCTCCATTGCGTTATTAACACTGTCAATATGTACGTTAATCTTTCCGCCACTGGCAAAAATTGCTCTACGTATTCTTAGCATAGCTTCTCCGTTGCCACCGAAAAAGGTCTCTGCGGAGACAGACTCTCTGGCTAAATTTATAATATCTTTATTTACCCAGGGTATAAATACTTCACTCATAAATCCGCGTAAGGTTTGTTCCATAAAACCAAAGCCGTTGTCAATAAGAAATAAAGATAACATGCCATCTTCTGATAAAGTAACTTCCCAATTATATGATCCCACATAAGTTTTATCATTGCCTCTAATGATTTGCATCATTACCGCATCAGCGGAATTCTGCATCAACTGTGTTAATAAATCGTTTATCAATTTACACCGCTTTGCCTCTAAGCGCGGAAAATGTTCTCTGAAGCCTGCTTCAAGTTGTTCGCCAATGTTTCTTATGCGCTGCTGGGTATCGTTTCTAATCCGCGCCAGACGTTCAGCATTTGCCCGAAGCCAGTTACGATAATTCTCCCTGCGCCGTTCCATTTCTTGTATTTCAACGTCAAGCCTGACATCTTCAAAAAATTCCCCAGCCTCAGCATCTGACATCCAGCAGTGACTGAAAGCGACGGAGAAAAGTATAATTATCAAATAAAACCAGATAATATTTGTATTACGTAGTTCAGGATTGACGGTATCATTGCTAGATGATGAACCTGTTGAGCTGGCTAAAAGTAAAGGTAGGATACTTATAAGTATTGTGAAAACAGCCGTTTTATTGTTATAGATTAAATTTAGGGTTTTTGATAGGTGAGTTAATAAAAGCTTAAATAAAGTCCTTAATAATCCAGCAAATTTTAAACCTTTCCCAACAAACATGAGAATACTGGTAATTCCCAAAGCCAATCCCAAGCCTAATAATCCACTTCCTGAGAAAAAGTAAGCAACGGCTCCCATAAGAAGCCCGGCCCATAATTGCGGCGGATTGCAGCTTAAAACTGCTCCTGCGCCTTGAGGGGTTTTCGCATTGGATACTTCAACAAAGTCTATTGATTTGCCTCCGTTTTTGAATACTGCATAACCAAAAACATCTCTTGCGGCATAGAGAATATAATGTCTTCTGGCAACAATATGATAGAATTTCCCTTCGGGCAAAAGATGAGGTGAGTGGCTCACAACAAAAAATGCATTTGGCTGGCCTAATCTATTCCTGAAACCCTCTACATCGGAAATTGTATAAATGTGGCGTTCATCTCCATGAATACCCAATCTTGCCCAAAGCGCAAAATATATTCTTGGGTCAGATTTGGGTAATCTTTTAATTTCCTCTAATTCAGCATTTTTTATAGGCGCAGCATGGGTAGTAATCAACCCATTTGTCAATAAAAGCACTGGGCTAGCGGCAATAAATTTTCTATATAACTCTAAATATTCAGACCCAAATTTTCTTATTAACTCTCTGCGATAAACTTCTGCCTGATTAACGCCTCCCTTTTCAAATTCAGCATCCGGGCTATCGTGATTACCGATAAAATAGTAAACGCTATCCGGATGCTCTATTGTAAGGTCCATTATCTGCGCCATAATTTCTATGGAAGGCTTCATATCGCGTAATCTCCTTTGCAATTCTTCATAGGTAATTTGCTCATCGTGAGGACAATAATGCGGGGCATCTCCTAAAATAATTAAAATTGCCTCTCCAGACCTTACCTTCTCCAGGACAGATTTATCAAGCTGCCCCTGCTCCAATCTTTGGTGGCTTAATATTCCGTTAAAATTATCAACGCGTGCATGTAAATCTCCGATAAGGATTATTTCTTTATCAGCCGGCAGATTCCGTAAATCCACTACATTGCCTTCTTGATATGTGCGGCCTCTAATAGCTGCTAAACACTTAGTTATCCTGCTCAACGCTTCTTGTTTTTCGGCATTTAATTCGCTCAATCTCTCCAGCCAACCCTTTGCCGGAGAAATCCCGTTAGCAGCAGCTTCCTGCATAGCTTGTTGGAATGGTTCATAGAGATTCCCTGCGATATATTCGTTAACCAGGTTATGCACTAATGGATCTTTTTGAGGAAGAAAATAATGGAGGATTTCTTCAAGGAGGGTAATCTTAGCAAGTAGCGGTGGCGAACGAGTCACCGCAGACCAGTGCAATTTAAGGCTGCCCATAATACTATCTGCCTGGCCGAGGGTTTCGGTTTCATGAGTAAATTCAATTTCTACTCTGTGTTTTAAATCTGCATACCCTAAACTATCTAACCAGCATCTTAAATCCACATGGTTATTCTGCAAAAAGTCTACGGCTGCTTGAGCGGTTGGCTGTTGCGCGGCAGTCGTCCGTCCTCGAATAATAGCTCTACCTGTATTTAAATCATATTCTACCTTCGCTTTTCCCAGACCCATTTCTCTTTGCGGCTCCTGCACTAACAAACGCGAGTTAGCCTGCGAATGAGGCTCTCTATTTGATGCATTATTTTCTTTTACCGACACAAATTCTAATGATTTGGTGCGATTATTAAATAATGCGTATCCCGTAACATCCCGGCCTGCATAAAGGACATAATGCTTAAGTCTTCTGGTGATACGCTGATAAAATCTGCCTTCTGGGATAAGGTCCTGGGAATGCCCGACCACAAAGTGTGCATCGGGTTGAGCTACAGCTTCTAAAAATGCTGAGATGTTATCGTTTCTATAAATCAGGCCTGTAGCTAATAAGTTTATCATCATATCTCCCCTAACAATCTTAAGGAAAGATTCATGCCTTGCCCAAATTACAAAGCATATTGCCTTATGGCTTTTTTCAAGTCTCTTAAAACGCTCAAGGTCAAATATTCTTTTTCTTGAAACCGGTATTGGCGCTGCATGAGTAGCAACCAAGCCATTAGCCAATAAGAGCACCGGGCTCTTTGCAAAGAATTCCCTGTAAACATCTAAGTATGCATTTCCATATCTTTTAACCAATGCCTCCCGCAACAACCTTGACTGCTCAACTTCAGACTTTACAATTTCTGCATCAGGATTATCGTGGTTGCCATCTATAAAATACACGTAATCAGGATTTTCTATCTTAAGCCCCATAATATCCTGCATAATTTCTACAGAATCGTCCATCCCGGATAATTTAATCTGTAATTGAATAGCATTTCCTTCTTTACCAGTGGGCTCATAATGAACCGCGTCTCCTAAAATAAGCAGAATTA
>JAQUAH010000137.1 GCA_028687345.1 Candidatus Omnitrophota bacterium
ACCGAAACATCGCATTGAATAGGCCGTATATCTTTAAACCCCCTGCCGTCCAAACGGACATTCTCTCCCAATATTTTCTTTCTGATCTGCTCTTTTTCTACATCTTTCAAGGCTATTTTAATATCGCCGGCCAAATAACCTTCTGGCATGAGGCGGTCTTCTAATTCTTTGGAAAGCAGGCGCACTGCTTCTTCTCTCTCTTCCGCCGTACTTAATTTATAAACTTCTTTTAATTTATCAGTAGATAATTCCTCGACTTTGCGCTGTAACGCGGCGTCTATAATTTTATATTCGATATCTGCTTTTTCTTTGCCGTATTGCCGAGTGAATTCCTGCTGCAGGCTAAGTATACATTGAAGATTATCAAAACCAAATTTAACCGCCTGTAAATATGCTTCTTCAGATACTTCTTTGGCCTTGGATTCAAGCATAACCACGCCTTTACTATTAACTACCACCACTACATCCAGTGCAGAATTATCTAATTCCGCGTATGTGGGGTTGAGGATAAATTCGCCATTAACCATACCAACCCGACAGCAAGCCAATGGGCCATAAAAAGGTATATCGGATATAGACAGCGCTGCCGATGCCCCAATTACAGACAATATGTCCGGGTCGTTTTCTCCGTCGCTTGAGAGGACAATCGCCATAATCTGAACTTCGTTTAAGAACCCTTTTGGAAAAAGCGGGCGTATAGGACGGTCAATGAGCCTTGCGGTCAAAATCTCGTTCTCGGAGGGCCTGCCTTCCCGTTTAAAGAAACCGCCAGGAATCCTGCCTGCGGCATAAGTCTTCTCTTGGTATTCTACGGTCAACGGGAAGAAATCCTGGTCTTCTTTTAATTCCCGTGACATACAGGCAGTTACCAATACCACAGTCCCGCCATATTGAACCGTAACCGAGCCATTCGCTTGTTTAGCGATTTTACCTGTATCCAGAATTAATTCATTTTTACCAAAACTCGTCTTAACCATGCTATTTTGCATATTATTATCTTCCTTTTGGATTAAACATTCGATTTATTTTCTCAAGTTAAGTTTCCCCAAGATATCTTCATACTTCTTGGTATCTTTTTTCTTGAGATAATTGAGGAGTCTGCGGCGCCTGCCTACAAGGGAAAGCAGCCCGCGGCGAGAATTGAAATCTTTTTTATGTTGCTTAAAGTGTTCTCCTAGGGTATTAATCCTCTCGGTTAAAACTGCAATCTGCACCTCAGCTGAACCGGTATCTCTGGCATGCACCTTAAACTGATCGATAATTTTTGACTTTTTTTCTTTTATTAACACCAATCTTATCCACCTCCTTTTAAGGGACTATTATATGCTATTTTAAGCTGCAAGTCAATAAATTCTATCTTTGCGGTCGGGTACGTTTTTAAAAGCTTTACAAGGGACGGTTCTGATAACATGTCGTTGTATCAGAACCGTCCCCATACCATGCCAGAAAGCAGTTTTAATTGTTTGGAATTTTACCCTATTGGACACCGAGACTGTTAAGGTCTATCTGGCCTGCCCCATCCGGCAGATTTCCTGCGGCGGGCAAAGAGGACATATCGACCTTCTGGTAGCCAGAGGGGATTTCAAATAAGCTGGCAGGCTGGGTGCCTACCATTATATCCTTATATTCCACTGACCAGCTTCCGTCTTCTGCAACTGTCTTTATGGGAATATCCAAATCTGTAATAACCCATGTAAGGATAGTTTGCCTGCTGTTGCCTAATTCATAAACTATCCTGTATTTATCGGTGATTTTTCCGTCTATAGTTTCCTTACCCAATAACTGCCTCTCTATCTCTCCGGTTACCTTATCCTTACCGATTACTATGTTATTGGGCTGCAAGGGAAGCTCCATATATTTATTATCATTTGACATAAGCATCCATACTGTATTTTTATCTAATCTTGTGATGGTGGATATTCCGGCTGTATCCATCCTCATTTTTCCCTTTGTAAAGAATACCTTCCCCTGGATTGTGCCCTCTTTGGTATTTGATATCATGTCTGCGGAAAAATCCGAAGCGACGGCAATGTTTCCTGAAAAGAAAAATGAAATTAGTAATAATAAGAATCTTAATTTTATTATTCTTGTATTCTTCACGATCTTGCCTCCCGGAAAAATATTCTTTTTACCTACCTATTATAAAGAAACCTATAATCCCATTTATATTTTGACTTATCAGATGCATTCCTAAAATCATCCCAACCTTGCGCAGGAGCCCAAATCCCATAAGCCCTGGGTAAACCGTTTATTTCCCTATCGCTATAAACAGTTATCCATAAGGCATCCAAGTCGTTATTTAAAGCAAGCTGTTTTTTTAATACATCCGAGAATATGCCTTTGAGTTCCTGATTGGTCATAGAAACCGGAACCGTTATAGTAGCCTGCGTGCGCTTCATTTTCCCCGACCCGATAATTCTTTTTTCGGTATTACGCAGGACTAATTTATATTCTAACTGCTTTGCCTTGAGGCGAACCTGGGGAGCAGGCTTAGCTATCTTAACTATCTTTTCTCTGGTAACCTTTTTTTCTGCCGCAGGCTTTTGTTCCTTTGCTTTTAAGGCACCTTTCTTGGTGCTGCCTTTAGTTGCTTCAGGCATTTTTGAGACAGCTAATTTAGCCGTTTCTTTTACCTGCGGCTTGACCTTTGTCTTTTCTTTTTGCTTCTCTAGTTCTTTTTTCCCGGCAATCTTTTGGGAAAACCCGGATGCATCATCAACTGTTTTTTTTAATGCATCCTCATTTTTCTTTTTCTTCTCGCCAGCGACATCCTGGGCGAGTTTAATGGCTTCTTTGGTCGGTTGCCTTTCTATCTTTAGTATCTGGCTTTTCAGGCATTCCGTTGTTTTTGTTATGGCCGGGGGGATATATTCTTTGATAGTTACCGCATTGTATCTCTCCCCAATAATTTCTCCTTCTATTGAAGTCCCATCTTTAAAATAAATCGTATCGGCATAGAGGCAGGAAAGATAAATGAAAAGGCTTAGAAAGGATATATGCGCTATTATTATGAAAATGCTTTTTATGGGCCTTAGGGTCTTATTTATAATAATCAATGCCGCGCAAAAAGAATTGTTCATCCATGCGTTTTGGCGAGAAAAATCTGCAGACAAATGATTTGGCCTTATTTATATCGAATTTCTTGCAACAATAGATATCTATGGAAATAAAATTCTTAAGGCTTAAGGTATGGATAACCACTGAACTTTCTACCAGGGGGACCCAGCCGGAAAGGCCGGCCTTATCAAAAAAACGTTCCTCATCGGTAAAGAAAATATTCGGCGGCGCCTGCTTCTCCATGCCCAAATATTCTACAATTTCATCGAGAAATTTATAGCAGAGGGCCAGGTCGTCGCATGCGCCCGGCTTGCAATCATAAAGATCCAATAAGAGCTGGTAGCCAAAGGCCTTACAGATTTTAGTTTCCTGTTGCGGTTGCGGTTTTTCACAGGTGAGGACACCTGCTTTAGATAACCTGTTATTTTGCATGTTGGAATTATTCTATATCAAATTTTTAAAAAAATCAATTTATTTTATTTTCCATTCAAAAGCGCCGCTTGACTGATTGAAAACTTCAATGGGCGTGCCGGAAGGCGCATCTTTTTGCAGGCGCGCTGCATATAATTTCTGTATCTCTTCCACCGAAGTATTATTCTTCCTTGCCAGAGAATTATAAATAAACATGCGGTCATCATTCTCTGTCTTTATCAAATGCCGCGAAAAACTTCCGTCAGCTGTGTTCCTTACCTCTATTAAACCATCTTTATTTTCCCCTATAATACCCTTCCCTTGTAAAGAAATTATCTCATTAGACCTGTTTCTTCTTCTTAGAGCGGCCTGTTCTACTTCCGGGTTCAGGCCTTCCTCTTCTTGGGCAAAGGCGTAAGAATTGAAGTAGCCAAGAAATCCCTGTTTATCATCCGGTGATTTAATTTCTTTTTTATCTCCGGAGACAATGCTTTCAATAGCATCAATATCTTTCTGAACATGCTGATAAACATCCAGGCGCATAGAAATATCTACTTTAATCGGATCGGCAGGAGCCT
>JAQUAH010000023.1 GCA_028687345.1 Candidatus Omnitrophota bacterium
TTCCCTGAAAAAACGAATCAGGGGGTTGTCGGCATCCATGCGTGCAAATCCTGCGGGAATCTTCAGGCCTGCTGTGCCGCGGGAAACCGTTAATATATACGTATCCTTGTCCTTTTGGTGCAAAAGTATACCGGCATGCCTTATCCCTACTTTTTGCACAATCGTGCGCACAATCAACTTGATTAGAGTGTCCGGCTCATGCACCAGAATCATGGTTTTTGCCGCGCCTTCTAATTCTTCCTTATAATCAATACCCACTCTTAGACCCGCTCCTCTTTTTTAGATAATTCATTTAAGACAATTCTTTCTAATTCTTCTAACTGCAACGGCTTATGGATATAGTCTGCAACGCCTAATTCGCGGCATTTTTCAAATGAATCCTCGTCTGAAGGCTTTCTTCCTGTAACCATAATCACTTTGACATCCTTATCCCGCTGCCTGATGCGCCTTAAGGTTTCGATTCCGTCAATTCCATCCATCATGATATCCAGAAGCACTAAGTCTGCCTTCTCCTTTTCTAAAATAGAAAGCGCTTCCTCTCCGCTGGCGGCAGTAACGGTATCAATTTTGCGCTTACGAAAGAAATTTGCCGCAAACTCCCTTATATCCATCTCATCATCAACGATTAATAATTTTACCATTTTCTTCTCCTATTATTATTTCATTTTCCAAGATAGCGCTATTTGAATTAAATGTCAATTTTATTTCGTAACAGGCAAATCTATAATAAACTTTGTGCCGGCCTGATATTCAGTTTCAAAGGCAATCTGTCCCTTATGCGTATCCGTAATTATGCGCCTGATGACATAAAGGCCAAGGCCTGTGCCTTTACGCGTTGAAGTTTTTGTCGTAAAAAATGGCGTAAAGATTTTCTTTACCTGGTCAGCCTTTATTCCCAGTCCATTGTCTTCTGATACAATCCTTAATTTATTTTCCCATGGATAGGCAGTAAAGGTAATTTTACCGCGGTAGCCCTCTTCTTTCAGTAAATTGCGCTTCTCAACAATGGAGTCATAGGCATTGTCAATCAGATTAAAAAATACTTCCTGCAGTTGCGGCAGATTTCCGTATATTTTGGGGATATTTTTAGGATAATCGCGCACAATATCAATTTCAGAAAGCTTTACCTTATACTGTACCATTTCCAGCGTACCGTCGAGAACCTGGTCAATGGTTAACTCAGTAAATCCTTCTTCGCCCTTGCGCGTATATTTTAAAATTCCTTTTACTACTTCTCCTCCCTGTAAGACATTTGCCTGAATACGCTCAAGCGCGTAACTGAGGCTATTGATCATCTCTTTTACTTCCGGGGTGCACTTTGACGTATCCGTAGATTTAACTGTATTGATTGAGTCACCTGTGATTAATGCCAAGGCATAAAAACGGTTATTTATCTGATGCGACAGACCGTCAGCCATAGTTCCAACGGTAGCCATCTTCTCTGCCTGCGCTATCTGTGCCTGCATCTCCTTTGTGTCTTCGTAGAACTGGGCATTTTCAATTGCCAGTGCTGCCTGGCTTGCCAACACCTGAAAAACATTCAGGTCTTCAGGGCTATAAATCTGGCCTGACATTTTATCACCCAGGACAAAGAAACCCAGGAACCTATCCTCTAGGAAACTGGGGATAATCACCGAAGCAGTAAGGATACGCATATTCTCCTCTAGGAGTTTAGAAGTAACGTCGCCTGTGTCTTCCATCTGGCGCTTTATCTCTTCATAAATCAACGGCTCGCGCTTTACCATAATCCAGGTAAGAAGAGGATTATCAAAAGCAATCTTCTGAATCGGGATCCTGTCTTTATCACGGCTTACCTGTAACTCATAATCATTAGTTTGCGAATTATAAAGATAAATTGCCGCATAAGAAATTTTGACGCTCTTGGTAACGATGTGCGTAATTAAATCCAAGAGTTTTCTTAAATTGCGGATGCGTGTCATTCCTATTGAAGCCTGTTTTAAGGTATTTTGATATTGTCTTTGCTCCTTAAGCAGCTTATCTTCTGCCTTGCGCTGGATATAGATATAGAGGAATGGTCCGACAGTAGCTAAAGCTGCCATTAACCCTAAAGGCGCACCCCACCAGCCTGGTCCGAATGTCTCCATTAACCAACTCTTAAACCATATCGTAACTGCAAATGGTAAGCCCAAGACTAAGGTATAGACAGCGATGAAAAGACTTGCACGAGTAATGGCGATCTTTATATCCATCAAACGATATTTTATGATTGCATATGCAAAGATGATAGTATAAAAAGCAAGAGAAAGGTTAAAAAATGGATATATATCTATATGGAACGGTATTAAAAACATAGATTCAGTACCTAACCATCCAAAAATAGATCCTAATATAAAATATTTTATTTGATTTCTTCTTATATTATCTGTAATAGTTTTGTAAGCCTTTATTAATAAGAGAAAAGAATACCCTAATAATAACCAATAAAATCCAATATAAAAGATTATCCAAACTGGATTTTTATATTTAATCCAATCTACCCAATAAAATTGATTAAAAACAAATCTTAAATTTCCCAAGAAAAATCTCGAATTATTGTACCAATTAAAAAATAAAAAAATTCCTCCTAATAAATATAAACAAGATAAATGAAAAGACATTTTCTTTTTTAAATTAAGAAATTTATAAATGAAATGTGTAAATATCACTGGAGCCATTATTGTACCAGTATAAGCAAATTGCCACCAAAAGAGAGCTATATCATATTCTGACTTAGGAAGTACAGAATTTATACACGTTCCTATTCCCCATAGCGCTGGTGTAATACAAAAAAATGCCCATAGAATTCCAATGCTAGATTTTTTACTTGTTAAAATTATAAATATAGATAAAAAAACGGCAGCAATAACTACTAAGATTGAGGATATGGTGAGAAAATTCATAGTATCACGCTGAGTTTATGTTTCCATTCTAAACCAAACTCTTCCATAATTAACCGTGCAGTTTTCCTTCCAATAGCAGATACTTGAGGGATGCCTCCATGAGATAACCCTCCAGTTGTCCAGTGACTAGCAAGAAATAAATTTTTAATAGAAGTTCGATTTGAAAATAAAGATTTTCTAATTATATATGGTGTTGAAGCCCATCCATATGCAGCACCGTTTCTATTCAATGTGTAATGATAAAAGGTATATGGAGTAGCATTTATTTTTGATTCCACATAAGTACCTAAAGAAGGAATTATTTCTTCGGCCTTCTTAATTAGCTTATCCATTAAATAATTCCTATATCCATTCCATAAATTTAAAGATTCAAAAGGAGCTGGGATTAAAATTTGCATTGTTGGTTTATTATATGTGATTTTATCATGTAAAAAAGGGAAAACGCATAATAAATACTGTATTTCTTCTTCAGGATTAATTATCTTCCTAAGATCAGAATAACAATTGCTAATATTATAGGTTGAAAAAGACCATATAGTAGCCGAATTATTTATTACTTCTTTAAACTTGTCTTTTAAGCCCAAATATACTGAAAAAAATGAAGGCGATATTCTAAGTTCGTCACATAATTGTTTTTGTTTAGTGTTTATTTTTAATAATTTTTTAAATGTTTGCGTAACGTCTACATTAGAAACTATTTTCTTAGCCTTTATTTTAGTACCGTTATCTAAAACCACTCCCTCTGCTTCACCGTTCTTTGTTAATATTTCTACAACTTTTGTCGATAGGATAACATCACCTTTATTATTTATAATAATTTTTGCTAGAGTATCTGGAATATTTTGTATTCCTCCTTTAGGATACCAACCTGGGTCAGCTATAAATTCTCTAAAAAGAAGAATCGAGCTAATTGCAGAAGCATTATTGGCAGAAAGTCCAACATTTCCAATTCCCAATAATGCTTCTAGTGTAGCTTTCAATTCCTTATTTTTAAAATATTCATTTAAAAATTCTAAAAAATTCATCTTTTTTGTTTTTGAATAAATTTCTAAAAAATTAGGATCTAATATGAATTTAAAAAATTTATTTATATCTTTCGTATCTCTAGAGAATGCTCTTTTAAATCCTTGGACTGTTTCATCGATATTATTTTTGATGTAGATTGTATTATTAGGCATAACAAGTTTATCTGTCGGATTGAATTGTTTAAATTTTATAGTATCTTTAATATCAAGTTCTTTAAATATTTTACTTAATGAACCTTTTTTGATTCCGCCCAAATAATGCACCCCTACATCAAATCTATATCCATTTCTTTTAAATGAAGTGCAATATCCACCAACTTTATCATGTTGTTCAACCACTATAATCTTTAACCCAGCTTTTGCCAGATAAGAACCACAAATTAATCCACCTATGCCAGAACCGATTATAGCTACATCACATTTTTCCATATGTATTTTATATATTTTATTATCTCAGAAAGATGTTTTCTTCTTAAGCATTTACCTTTTTCTGCTGGATAACCAAAAGTTAAAACTGCCATTAATTCGTTTTTAGTATTTATAAATTTATTTATATTCTTTTTTAATAAAAGGGGCATTGTTAACCAAGCCATCCCTATTCCATAAGAATGAGCAGCCAAATGCATATTCTCTATGGCAGCGGAAATTCCTTCTATCTCTGAAATAATTGAAGAGGAAAAATATGGTTCACCTAATTTATTTATCTTCTTTGAAAAATTATTATTATTATAAACTAGAATAATTGTTTCCGCATTTTCTATTATTCTAATAGATCTATTAAGAATTATTTTTACAGGAGTTAAAAAACTATTTAAGCCTCTATATAAAAGAGAGATAAAAGATTTCTTAATCAGGGTATTTTTAATGATAATAAATTCCCATGGTTGACAATTATGTGGAGATGGTGCCCATTTTGCTGATTCAATAATTTTATTTAATATTTTTTTAGGTATTCTCTTATTTTTATATTTTCTAATCGTTCTTCTTTTTCTAATCAGTTTTAATATATCCATCTTGTTCCTTTAGAATATTCCTTGCAAACCATTTAGTTAAGGCTATAAGAGTTAACATTGGAGGTAATCCTGGAGCAAAAGGTAAAACACTTGCATCACAAACATATAAATTTTTTATTTGGGTTTCCAAATTAGAATTTACAATTTTTCCTATTGCTGCAGTTCCACCTGGATGAGCACCTTTTGGTCGTGTAACAAAAATTGTTTTAGGATTAACGCCACAGTTTATAAGAATTTCCTTTGCAATATTACTGCCTTTTTTTAATTTCTTTACATCATTCTCGGTAGGAACTTTATCTACTTTACCATTTGCATAGACCTTTCCGTTAGCATCATCGGAAATTTTAGTCATAATACCCATTAACCTATGCATTTTGAATATATTCAAAATATAAGGCCAATTCACATCTGTGGAGAGACTTATCCAATTGTCGATAAAAGGAGACAAAACGAATCCTTCGCTAGAGTGGAATTTGGTACAAACTACAGACATACTAAGTTCCCTCTTTTGGTTAAATTCTTTAGATAATCCATAGGTGTTAACAAATAAATCAATAAACAAGTTGTCGCCTGCTTCTATTCCTGATTTTTGTATAATTATGGGAGTACCAATCCCTCCTGCAGATAAAATAATTTTCTTTGCAAAAAATACAGAATCCTCTCCTTCTGCTTTTACTCCAACGGCTTTTTTGTTACTCGTAATGACTTTTTCTACGGAAATTTCTGTCATTAGAGTTAAGTTGTCTTTATTAACTTCTTTCAAGCACTCAACGGATGTCCATTTCATTCCGGATGCGCATCCTAAACAGCAATTTCCGCAAGATATGCAGTTACCAGTCATATTAAATTTAGGCATTGGTTTCATATCATAGCCAAGTTTATTCGCTACTTCCATAATTTTTTGTGAAGCACTACCGATAGACAAGCCGCCCTCTTTAACATTCCCCTCCTTTTTAGCTTCAGGAATAAATTCCTTGAAGTCAACACCAATTCTGGAATATGCATCATTTGTGAATTCTACGGCATTACCGCAGCTGCCTATACTTGTTCCGCCTACACCGAGAATCCTATAAATATGTATTCCCTGTCTACTGCCTGCCAAAGCATGTTTATCGTAGAAAAAATAAGCATTACTGATTTTTCCTAATTTATCTAGAAATCTGCCTTTTTCTAAGACCAAAACCTTATTTTTACGAGTTAATTCTTTTGCTAAAACTAAACCGCAAAGTCCTGCGCCGACAATAATATAATCGTACTCTTTATGCATAATTTACCTTTTTATCTATAGGTTTCTCTCCATAAGCCAAAATTACATCCATGCTTATGCGTTTAATGCCTTTAAGCTTAAAATAAGCACGAATCCTTCGAGATTCTTTCATTCTTCTGTTGTATGTAGGGAATTTACTGAACCACCATGAAGATGAAGTAGCGGCAAAGAAATCATAGGCTTTTTCTGGAGAGTCAAATTGCTCTTTCCATTTTAATCGATAAACCTTAATATTTTTAAAGTCGCATTTCTTAAATAAGCTTTTGATTTCAATCTCGTTTCTTGGCCAAAATTCAACACGATAACCTATAGCGATTTTTTTATCAATAATCCTAAAGGTAGCATCACAGGCTTCCCAGTAATGTTCTGGTCCATGAGTCGAGATTCCAACAAGTCCTCCTGGCTCAAGGACTCGTTTAATTTCCTGAATTACTTTAAGTTGATTCGGTATAAAGCCTAGCATCAAACTGCTCAATACCACTTGGAAACTGCTTCCTTTAATTATCGGAGATTCCGCATCCGTCTGTTTGAACTGTATAATAGTTGAGTCCAAATTATTATCTATTACTTTTTTTTCACAGCTTTTAATCATTTTTCGTGAAAGATCGATTCCTAAAATATTACTTGCCCCCTTTTCTAATGCTAAAAAAGAAACTATTCCTGTGCCGCATCCTACGTCTAATATAGTTTTTCCTTTAATTTCTATATCGTTAAGTAAGATTTCCGCAATATGGCTATAGTGCTTACCTCCAGTTTTATCATATAAATTTACATGATTAGTATATGTGCCGCTATAACCAAGTCGTATTCTATGCTTCATTGCAGGAATATTTTTATTTTTACCTAATAACCAAGATATAAAAAAATTTGTATTTATTAGAATTTTAATAGGAATTGTTAATTTTCCTCCCCAAAAAATATTATTCATAAATTATTTTCTCTTTAAATGCTTTTAAATACTATTCCAACATAGCCTTGTCATTTTTTAAGATATGCTCTTCTCTCAAAAGTTTATTTCATTACGTACCCTATTTTGTCTGCTTACTGAAACAAAATATTTCAAAATCTTAGCTATCAATCCGTTATCTATATCAGGGAATTTAAAATCCAGCTTACTTAAAATAGCATTTGTATAATTAGAATCAAGGGTTTTCTTGAGATTTACGGATAAGATGGAATTTTTTAATATCGCTCTTTGCGAGGCAGTCAATCTTTCTATCTTAAAATCCTCTAAAGAGACAATTTTTGGTTTTTTGAAATTTAAAAGCTGGCTGGCAATATTTATAATATCCTCTACCCGAATAAGTTTTTTAGGGAACGGATGATAATTTCGATTCTTATCTTTTGTGTTTATGGAAATTATGTATATTGCTTCGGCTAATAAATCTACCGGCTCTAAGCTTACATATGCATCCAAGATAGGCAAAGTGTCAAATATTTCTAATTCGCAAAGGCTGATAAATTGATAGATATGCTTGAACTGGAACGTTTTTCCGTTTTTTGAATCTCCTACAACTATTGAAGGCCTGTAGATATCAACCCAAAATCCTTTTTTGCGGTATTCCTCTACCAATTGTTCTGCCCTGAATTTAGTTTCTTCATAATTTGTATATAGTTTTTGTCCGACATCAAGGTCACTTTCTTTAAAAAGACCGTTATAATCTCCATAAATATAAGCTGTGCTGATATGATTTATTTTTACAATTTTGCTAAATTCTTTAGCTAAATCCAATACGTTTCTTGTTCCTTCCACATTCACCTTTCGCATTTTAGCCATCGGCTGGTTTAAATCAGTGATTGCCGCAGCATGAAAGATTTCTTCAATTTCATTTTTTAGCAGCTCCCTGGTTTTTTCATCTAAATCTAATGAGTCTTTTGTAATATCCCCTTCTATTATTCTCAATTTTTCTGTTGAAATCTTTTCATCCCAGGATCTTAAAATTTCCAGGATTCTTTTTTCAGCGCTTTTGTCGTCTGCATTTCTTGCCAGAGCATAAACCTTGTGGCCGTTTAAAAGAAGAGTTTTAAGTAAATACGAGCCGACCAGCCCTGTTGCTCCGGTTATGAATATTGTCCGTTTGTTATTCATATTAGTTTCGGCTAAAGACTACGCAGCAATTGTTTCCGCCGAAGGCAAAGGAATTATTGAGGATATGGTTTAGTTTTGCCTTCCTTGCCTGGTTAGGCACGCAGTCAATGTCGCATTGGGGGTCAGGTGTAGTGAAGTTTATGGTGGGAGGAATAATGCCGTTCTTTAAGGCCAGGCAGCAGACAACTCCTTCAATTGCAGAAGCTGCGCCCATACAGTGGCCGAGCATTGACTTTGTAGAGCTAACCGCAACCCTTTTTGCGCCAAAAAGCTCATTTATTGCCCCTGCCTCTTCTTTATCATTCTGCAGTGTACCTGTGCCGTGGGCATTAATATAGTCAATATCAGTCATAGAGATACCGGAATTATTTACTGCCTTTTGCATTGCCTTTTTAATCCCGTCTCTTTTGGGAGCAGTCATATGATAGGCATCGCAGGAAAGGCCGTAACCAGAGACTTCGGCGTAAAAAGCTGCCTTTCTTTTTAAAACAGAATCCTGCGGCTCCAAAATTAAAATCCCTGCCCCCTCCCCTAATAACATCCCTTTTCTATCTTTGTCAAAAGGAGTGCAATCTTTCAGGGCCATAGCGTATAGCCTTTGGAAACCCTGGAAGGCTACGCGCGAGAGCGCTTCAGCCCCTCCGGCAATGGCTAAATCAAGCTCGCCATTTTTTATTAAGTCAAGGGCGTATCCGACAGCATAATTTCCCGCTGCGCAGGCATTTGGAATCAGCAGGTTAACCGGTGTTTTTAATTGAAAGAAGGTGCCGATATTGCGCGGGATAGAAGGTGAAAAGGAATTCAATAAAAGCGTATTAGTAATCTCTTTCCACTCATCTTTGAGTAACTTTTCTACTGAGAAATCCAGCACATTCGCCTCAGTCATGGTGGTGCCGATAATAACTCCTATTCTTTTATTTTTGTAATCGGCGAGAGAAATATTGGCGTCTTCCAGGGCCAATTTTGTAGCGGCAATCGCAAAGCAGGATGCCCTGCCAAAAAACTTTGCCATATCTTTTGGGATAAACTTGGCGGGATTAAAACCTTTTATTTCTCCTCCGTAGTGGCGGTTAAATTTGGAGGTATCAAACAAATCTATTTCACTTATGCCGGATTTACCCTGGATTAAATTATTCCAGAATGCATCTTTGCCGATGCCTATTGAAGAGACAACGCCTATACCTGTTATTGCTACTTTTTTACTCATTCTTTAGGTTTTACACCAAAGACAATTTCAGCTTCAGCAACTATTTCGTTAAGCACCTTGGCTTGTGCCTTAACTATCCCTGCGTTGCCTAAGATTTTCTCTCCGGATACCTCCAAAATCAGCTGATCCCCCACCCTGACAGGCTTTAAAAATTTTGCCTCCACTTTTCCTAAGTAATAATCGGGGTGTTTCTCGGCAACTCCTGGTTTTAATACGGCATAAAGTATTATACTTGCCTGTGCCATTGCCTCGATGATAAGGGCGCCGGGCATAACCGGGTTATTCGGAAAATGGCCTTCAAAAAAATAATCATTAATGGTTACATTCTTAAGGCAGGCTACTTTTTTTTCTTGCTTGTTGATGTCTATGACAGAGTCGATAAAAAGAAAAGGGTATTTCTGCGGCAGGATTTGCTGAATTTTATTTATATCCCAGGTTTCATCCATATCATATTACTCCTTTAGATACAGCTCTTCCAATAAATCGTACACATTCTTAAGGGAACGTATAGTGGGGATTTTTTCCTCCGGAATAATTAATTTATATTTTTTTTCAAGGCTCGCAATTATCTCTAGCGCCATCATGCTATCAATACCTAAATCTTCCGTAAATCTGGCATCTTCTTTCAATTCATCTTCAGAAACTTCGGCTATTTCTGAAACCAGTTTTTTTATCTCTTTTTTTAGTTCTTCGATGTTTTTCTTCGGCATATCTCTCCTTATCTTATAAGGTTAAACCACCGTCGATTTTTATAGTTTCTCCCGTGATATAATTTGCCTGCTCTGAGGCAAGAAAAAGACAAACGTTAGCCACCTCTTCCGGTTCCCCTAATCTTTTCGTAGGGATGGCTTCTAAAATCCCCTTTTTTATGTTATCGGTGAGTGAATTAACCATATCAGTATTGATAAAGCCGGGACAGACTACATTTACCCTGATATTGTAAGCAGCGACTTCTTTTGCCAGGGACCTGGAAAAACCGATAATCCCTGCTTTCGATGCGCTGTAATTTGTCTGGCGGGCTATGCCTGCCACGCCGCTTACTGAACTCATATTGATAATACAGCCATTTTTTTGTTTAAGTAATGTAGTGATTGCTGCACGGGTCATATTAAATACGCCGCCTAGATTAGTTTCTATCACGTCCTTCCAGTCTTCCTGCAGCATCATCATTAAGGATTTGTCTCTGACGATGCCGGCATTGTTAATCAATATATCGATACGGTTAAATTTCTTCAATGTATTTTCTATGACTTGACGGCATTGATTGTAGTCCCTCACGTCTGCCTGCAAGCTCAAAACTTCAACTCCCAAGCCGGTTAATTCTTTAGCTAGCTTCAGCGCCTCGTCAGCGCTTTTATTATAAGTAAAAACTATATTGGCCTTTTCTTTAGCAAAGGCAAGGCAGATTGCCCGGCCTATGCCTCGCGAACCGCCGCTAATGATAACTATTTTTTCTTTGAATTTATCCATCTTAATTAGCAATATATTTTTCCAGGATACAGGCGCTATTGTACCCTCCCGGACCGAAGGAAGTGACCAGGGCGGTTTTTACCTCTTTTCTCTGGCCTTTATTCGGCACGCAATCAATATTACATTCCGGGTCAGGCTCCTGATAATTTATCGTTGGCGGGATGATCCCCCTGGACATCGCGCCAATACAGGAAGCAATCTGCAATGCACCTGAGGTAGAAAAAGTTTCCCCTACCATGGATTTTATAGAGCTGACAGGAATTTTATCCAGGTTAGCTCCAAAAATCTTTTTTAAAACCTTAACTTCAACTTTATCCAGCTCTTTTGATGAATTAGCAGAACTTGAAATATAATCTATATCGCTGGGGCTTACTCCCGTTTCATCCATAACAGTTTTTATCGCCTTCTCTAAGCCTTCTCCCTGCGGGTGCACCTTGCTCATCTGAAATGCATCGAAGAAAGATGACAACCCTTTGATTCTGGCAAAAATATCCGCGTTCCTTTTTTTTGCTGCGGTGAGATCTTCTATGCTAAATAATACTGCAGCCTCTCCTATTATAGGGCCATTTCTCCTTTTATCAAAAGGGCAACTTAGAGGAATCCCTTGAAGCCCTGCCATATAACCTAATTTATACACGCCAAAGAATAGAGAAGAAGTTAAAGCATCAACTCCTCCCGAGAGGATAATTTCAGCCTTGTGAGTTAATAATGCATCAAGGCTATATTTTAACGCAGCAAGGCTTGAGGTATACCCTGTGCTTACGGTAGTATTAAATCCCTGAATATTAAAGCGGATGGAAACCTGGGAAGAAGCGGCATTTATTACTGTGGAAGGGAAAAGTGCCGGATTGGCAAAATCTATCCCTTCCTAAAATACCTCTCTATCAAATTCAACGATGGACCAGAGATGGGAAAAACTTGTGCCTGTGCAAACTCCTATTTTATCGGTATTTTCCTGGTTAATTTCTATTTTAGCCTCATCCAGAGCCATTTTTGCCGCTGCCATTAAAAAAAGGGCACTCCTGTCTAAATTTCTCAAGCCTTTTGGGCCCAAAAGTTCACTTGCCGGAAAGTTTTTTACCTCGGCAGCCAAATGAAGCGGGAATTTTTCAGTTTCAAAAGAGGTAATTTCGCTGACAGAATCATTACCCTCTTCCAAAGCCTGCCAGAAATTATCCTTGCCTATTCCGTTTGGCGCAACTACACCTATCCCCGTAATTACTGCCTCTGGTTTATCCATAAAAATAAAACCTCAACATGTTGCGGCTTTTACTTAGAGCAGATTCTTATGCTCTTTACCGTTGCCATGGTAAACCGATTTTTCCTTAATCCACCTCTCAATGTATTTCTTATGGAACCTCCAGTCAGTACCGATTTTGAAGGCAGGAATTTTGCCTTCACGCGCATACTTATGGACTGTTAAGGGATGGATTTTTAAATATTCAGCTACTTCCTTAGCAGTTAAAATCTCTTTATGCTTTTGCATACACACCTCTTTTTAGCATATTTACGCTAATCATATATATACTAATGAAACTACATCTTGTCAAGTGTTATTTAACCATATAATAAAAAAGCGCACTCTTGTGCGCCTTTTATTTAACTCTTTTGTTTAACTGTTGTTTAATTAACCTTCATCTATTACTGCCAATATTTCTCCGATATTTACTGAATCACCTTCGTGGAAGAAAATTTCAGAAACAATCCCGCTGGCAGGGCAAGGCAAATTAAAGGTTGCTTTATCAGTGGTAATTTCTACTAGGTCCTCTTTTTCGGTTACTCTTTCCCCCGGGTTAAAATACCAGTAAGAGATAGTGGCTTTTTCAATTCCTTCCCCTAATTCAGGTAAAACTACATTAGTCATATTAACCTCCAATTTAGGAATTAACCATATTCACATGCCTGGTGAATTCTGCTTCAAATTTACGGATTAATATTTCTTTTATTTCTTCCATTTCAATATTCCTGCCAAGAAGCGTCTCCAGAGAAGTCATTTTAATATCCATCCCGCATGGCCTGATATATTGAAATTTTTTCAAATCAGCTTCTTTTATAATTATGCTTAATCCGTGCAGTGTTATCCAATGCCTGATAGTTATGCCGATTGAAGCGATTTTCTTTTCTTCGCCCGCAATACCTGTCCAAACACCGGTCAATCCGGTAAGCCTTAACCCTTTTATTCGCAAATCTGATAATAAATTTATTACAATTTCCTCCAGGGTTCTTAAAAACCAATGGATATCTTTTTTAAAAAACTTGAGGTTAATTATAGGGTAGACATTCATTGAACCGGGACCGTGATAGGTCACATCGCCCCCGCGCTCTGTTTCACAAACCTCGATTCCTCCCGAGATTAAATCCGCTTCAGTAGCCAGGATATTTTTTCTGCTTGATGACCTTCCTAAAGTGATTACAGGATGGTGTCGGCAGAAGATTAATGCGCAAAATTGCTCCCCATTTTTTACGCGAGAGTAAGCTTCTTTTTGCGCCTCCAAAGCCTTTTTGAAATCAATTAAACCTAAGTCAAGGGCTTCAAATACTGATACAGGCTTCGTTATCATCATTATTACCGGGCTATTTTATGGCTTCGCCTATTGTTTCTGATAACGTAGGGTGAGCAAAAATAGTTTTACGGATTTCGGAAACTTTAAGATGTGTTGAGACCGCTAAGGTAAGGATTCCGATTAATTCTGTAGCCCCAGGCCCTATTATAGAGGCGCCGAGTATTCCATCTGTTTTATTGTCGGAAATTATTTTTATAAAACCGTCGGTTTCATCTAAAATGCGCGCCATACCTGAACCCAAGAAATCAAACTTTTTAATATTTATATCGATACCCTTGCTTGCGGCCTCTTCTTCTTTTAAGCCGATGCTTGCGATTTGAGGTTCGGTGAAAATACAATTGGGGATATTCGTATTATCCGCTTTCAGCGGATTTTGCGGATGGGCAATATTCTCTGCGGCAACTGAACCCTGATAAGCGGCAAAGTGCGCCAGCATTACTTTTGAGGTACAGTCACCTGCTGCATAAATATTAGGAATATTTGTTTTTAGATATTCATCGGTAATAACCCTTGTTTTATCAAGGCTCACCCCTATTTTTTCCAGGCCCAAGGCATCTATTTTAGCAATCCTGCCCACACAGACTAATATTAATTTATAATCTTTTAAATCCAGTGAATGGGCATCGGTATTTGTGTTTATCTTGATACCCTTCTTTTTAAAAACTGCCTCTATTTTTTTAGCAATATCCTTATCTTCTCCCGGAAGGAGTTGCGGCATTTTTTCAGCTATTGTTACCTCAGATCCTAAATTAGAGAAAAGATTGGCAAATTCACAGCCGATGACTCCTCCTCCAATAATCAGCAGGGACGTGGGTATATCTTCCAGATTTAAGATATCGTCGCTTGAAAGGATGCGCTGCGAATCAAACTCAAGGCCTTTTAGCTCAATTGGCTTTGAACCGGTGGCAATCAGAATAAATTTTGTTTTTATTGATTCTTCGCCTATTCTAATTTCTTCAGGGGATATAATCTGGGCACCTTGAGTTTTAAAATCTATGCCTTTAAGCATAAACTGCATGCCGGAATGTAATTGTTGAATAATTTTATTTTTTCTATCCTGGATTTTTTTAAAATTTATTCTTAAGTCCCTGGTTTCTATGCCGAAGGTATCGGATTTTTTGGTCAGAGAATATATCTTTGCGGATTGTATTAAAGTTTTGGTAGGGATGCACCCTGCGTTCAGGCAGGTTCCTCCTAAAGCTTTCTTTTCAATAAGGCAGGTTTTCAAACCCAATTCCCTGGCTTTTAAACCAGCGTTAAAGCCTGCCCAACCTCCGCCGATTATTGTCAGGTCGTACATAAGGTCATGGCTTAAGTTAACTGGGTAATTGTTTGATGAGCTGGCCTAGAGATGCGGCTGAATTACTTAATTTATCCTGCTCTTTCTTATTTAAATCCAGTTCAATAATCTTTTCAATTCCTTCTTTTCCCAGGCGGCAGGGTACGCCTATGCAGATATCCTTTATCCCGTATTCGCCGTTGAGATACGCCGAAATTCCTATGGTACGTTTTTCATCTTTAGCAATTACTTTAATAATAGAGACAATTGCGGCTGAAGGAGCAAAATAAGCACTTCCGTTTCCTAATAAAGACACGATTTCAAGGCCCCTTGACATTGTTTTGTTTAAAAGTTCTTCAATTTTTTTATCATCAAGAAACTCATCCAGGGCGACTCCCTTTATACTCGTGAAGCGCGGCAGGGGCAGCATCCCTTCGCCATGGGTGCCGATTACACAGGCCTCTATATCAGTATTAGGTATATTTAATTCTTTGGCAATAAGATTGGCAAATCTTGCGGTATCCAAACTAATCCCCATACCTAAGACCTGATTTCTTTTGAACCCTGTTACCTTTAGGGCCAAATAAGTCATCAGGTCTAAAGGATTAGTAACTACGATTACAATAGAACGGGTAGCTAATTTTTTTATCTTTAGGCATATTTCTTTCAAAATTTGCGCATTCTTATTAAGTAATTCTTCCCTGGTCATCCCCGGCTTCCTGGTCAGGCCTGCAGTAATAACAATGATATCGGAATTCTTTATCTCGCTTATATCATCTGAAGCCTTGATATTATAATTATATTTTAAAATAGGCCTGGCATCTTCCAAATCAAGGGTCCTGCCTTGGGCTAAGCCCTTGACAATATCAACCAGAATTATATCTGCCAGCCCTTCCTGGGCTAAACGCATTGCAGTCAGGCTTCCCACATTACCGGAGCCGATTATGCTTATTTTCATATTCAATTAACCTCTTATTTTCTTGATAATAGCGTCAGCCATTTCACGGGTGCCTACCGCAGTAACATCATTGGGTGTAGGCTTTAAGTCGTAGGTTACGCTTTTGCCTTCGGCAATGACTTCCTTCACCGCATTCTCTAAACGAGTTGCTGCCTTATCTTCTTTAATATACTTCAACATTAACACTGCGGATAGAATCATTGCCGTGGGGTTCGTCTTATTTAGGCCCCTATATTTAGGTGCTGCGCCATGCACTGCTTCGAATACAGCCAGATTATCGCCTATATTCGCTCCGGGAGCAATCCCTAACCCGCCGATCAATCCGGCGCAGAGGTCAGAAATTATATCTCCGTAAAGGTTTGGCAGCACAAGTACGTCAAAATTATGAGGTTTTTGCACTAATTGCATACTCATATTATCCACAATTGCCTCTTCAAAGGTTATTTTACCTGTATATTCCTTGGCGACATCGCGCGCTGTCTTTAAGAATAATCCGTCGGTAAACTTCATGATATTTGCCTTATGCACGCAGGTTACTTTTTTGCGGTTATTTTGTAAGGCATGCTCAAAGGCAAACTTTACAATCCTTTGTGAAGCGAATTTAGAAATCGGTTTTATGGAGATGCCTGAATCAGGACGAATTCTCTTATTTGTGTATTCCTCTATCTGCGTAATAAGATTTTTTGCCTGAGATGAACCCTCTTCAAACTCTATTCCCGAATATAAGTCCTCGCTATTCTCGCGGATAATTATCAGGTCAATATCCTTATAATAACTCCTTACTCCCGGATAAGACTTAGCAGGCCTTACGCAAGCATATAAATCCAGAGCTTGCCTTATAGCGACATTCACGGAACGAAAACCTTCTCCTATGGGAGTTATAATCGGCCCTTTTAAGGCAACCTTATTCTTTTTTATGGATTGCAAAACATTTTCCGGCAGAATATTTTGATATTTTTCCAGGGCTTCCTGGCCGGCACAGGCTTCTTCCCAGTCTATTTTTACTCCCGTAGCTTCAATGCATCTTACTGCTGCCTGCGTTACTTCCGGGCCGATACCATCACCGAGAATCAGGGTTATTTTATGTGCCATCTTTAAATTTTTAACCTTCCGTATTTTTTTACGTAATTTACAACCCCGCCCTCTTTTAGAAATTTTTGCATGAATTCAGGGAAGGGCTTTATTTTAATTTCTATATTTTTAGTTAAATTTCTGACTACCCCATTATCCAGGTCTATTTC
>JAQUAH010000138.1 GCA_028687345.1 Candidatus Omnitrophota bacterium
AATGAGCCGCAGTTATTGAATTTACTGGTAGGCGCACTATAAGATGAGAATAAAATCACTTTTAAATTCAATATTAGGCATTACCACCGAGGCTTTTTATGCCTTGGCAATAATTCTGGCTGGCTTCTTAATCTGCCTTATCTTATCTATTAAGCGATGATCCTTAGGCCCCAAGTGGAAGATATTAAGAATATCGGGTATTATTTAGGTAAGATTATTATTGGTTTGGCCCTTACCATGTTTTTTCCAGTCATCTTGGGAATTTCCCTCGGAGAAATAAATCCCGCCTTGGATTTCTTAATTAGTTTAGCTATCTCCCTGATGCTTGGTTTAATCCTGACCAAATTATGTATTACTGAAAAAGACCTGACCTGGATGCAGGGGATGATTGTGGTTTCCCTCTCTTGGTTTGTGGCTATGCTGTTAGGTGCGATACCATTATACCTGAGCGGGCACTGGAAATCATATCTGGATGCCTGCTTTGATGCTATGTCTGGATTTGCGACTACAGGCCTAACTTTAGTCCAAGATTTAGACCACCTATCCTTTACCCATAATCTCTGGCGGCACTTAACGGCTTTCATTGGCGGCCAGGGTATGGTAATTATTGCGCTTTCTTTCTTTGTCAAAGGCACCTCCGGCGCACTGAAGATGTATGTAGGAGAAGCCAGGGAAGAAAAATTACTACCCAATGTAATTCACACCGCAAGATTTATCTGGCTTATCAGCATAGTTTACCTAATCTTAGGCACCCTTGCCTTAGGGATAGTGGGCATTCTAAATGGCATGAAGCCCCTAAATGCCTTTTTCCATGGCGTATGTATTTTTATGGCTGCTTTTGATACAGCCGGCTTTGCCCCGCAATACCAAAATATCCTTTATTACCATAGCCTGGTTTACGAAATTATAATTATGGTGATTATAATTTTGGGCTCCTTGAATTTTAATCTTCATTACACTGTTTGGACAGGCAATAGAAAAGAGGCAATAAAAAACATTGAAACCAGAATCCTTTTTATTTCTATACTGTCGTTATTTTTTATTACAGCAATCGGGCTTAATCGAGAAGGCGCATACTCTGGGGTATTGCCATTATTCCGCAAGGGTTTCTTCCAGCTTGTTTCCGGGCATACGACCACCGGATACATGACAATATATGCCCAGCAATTTATTAAAGAATGGGGTAATTTGGCTCTTGTAGGGATAATCGCTGCTATGGCTTTTGGCGGCGGCAGCTGTTCCACTGCCGGCGGCATTAAAACCTTGCGCATGGGAGTTATTTTTTACGCCTTAAAAGAAGATTTAAAAAAAATAATTCTTCCGGAAAGAGCAGTAGTGGTACAGAGATTCCATCATATAAAAAATGTATTTTTGGATGATAGGCAAGCCAGGTCAGCGCTATTAATCACATTGGCTTATTTGGGGTTATATGCCTTTGGCGCTATGGTCGGCGTGTTTTATGGTTACCCGTTTTTGGAATCCCTCTTTGAATCCACCTCTGCTGCAGCCAATGTTGGGTTCTCCTGTGGGATTACCCAGGCAGGCATGCCAGCAGGATTAAAGCTTACCTATATATTGCAGATGTGGGCAGGCCGCTTGGAATTTATGTCAGTGTTTACTTTGCTTGGCTTTTTAGTGGCGATAAGACGGGGCAAACGATGAAGAAGGTTTATAGCATTTTTATCTTGTGTATATTGTTCACTGTCTACTGTCCACTGTCTACTGTTTGTTTTGCGCAAGCCCTTTCAAGTACAGAATTGATTAATAATGCTAAGCAGCTTGACGGCAGAACAGTTGTCTACGAGGGGGAGGTAATTGGGGATATCATGGTACGCGGGAATTATGCCTGGCTCAATGTAAATGATGCGGATAATGCTATTGGTATCTGGATGAATGCGGCGCTGATTAAAGATATAGTTTATAGCGGCAGCTATAAATCCGCAGGGGATATTGTGGAGATAGTCGGAGTTTTTCACCGCGCCTGCCCTGAGCACGGAGGAGATTTAGATATACATGCTCAAGGCTTACGCAAAATAAGCTCAGGAAAACTATTTAAAGAAAAATTAAATCTCGGTAAGAGAAATTACGCGCTTGTATTATTCGCAATACTTGGATTAATATGGATATTAACTCTCTTAAAACACAAATAGATGCGGATATAGAAAAGATAGATTCGCCTGCTGCCTTGGAAGAGGTGCGGGTGAAGTATCTTGGGAGAAAAGGCCTTATTGCCCAGCTGACTAGTTCTATACCCGGCCTCCCCCAAGAGCAGCGTAAGACGTTTGGCCAGGAAGTGAATGAGTTAAAGGCCAGGATTCTATCTCTCTTAGATGAGAAACAGAAATCAATCGCCGGTAAAAAAGAGTTAAGTCCTTCTTATAGCGATATCAGCCTGCCAGGGCTTGCACAGGATTTAGGCCATCTGCACCCTATCACCCAGATTACCAATGAGATTTGCGCAATATTTAGCCGCATGGGATTTATAATTATAGAGGGGCCTGAGGTTGAGACAGAATATAATAATTTTACCGGTTTAAACATCCCTTTAGAGCATCCTTCAAGGGATGTATTTGATACATTTTATTTAAATACCCCAAAGTCCAACACTCAAAAGTTATTATTAAGAAGCCATACCTCTCCTGTGCAGATTCGGGTGATGAAATCACGCAAGCCTCCTCTGGCAGTAGTTGTCCCGGGGAGGGTTTATCGTCCGGATGCAGTGGATGCCAGCCACTCTTTTATGTTCCACCAAATAGAGGGTTTTATGGTGGATGAAGGAATAAAGTTTTCGCATTTAAAGGGAGTTTTAGAGGTCTTTGCAAAGTCAGTTTTCGGCGAAGATATCAAGATGCGTTTTCGGCCGCATTTTTTTCCTTTTACCGAACCTTCTGCAGAGGTAGATATATCCTGCGCAATCTGCAGGGGGAAGGGTTGCTCTTCCTGCGGTAGAAAAGGTTGGCTTGAGATTTTAGGCGCAGGGATGATTCACCCCAATGTATTTAAACATGTAGGCTACGACCCTAAAAAATATACCGGATTTGCCTTTGGCATGGGAGTAGACAGGATTGCCATGCTGAAATTCGGCATTAATGATATCAGGCTTTTTTATGAAAATGATTTAAGGTTTTTAAAACAATTTTGATCTAAAAAAGGAGGCCAAGATGAAGGGGAAGTGGTTATTTATTTGCAGCTGTGTCTTATTACAAGCCTTTTGTTTTTTTCTTCTTTTATCCACAGCAATCGCTCAATCAGAGGACTTGACTATTACCACCTATTATCCTTCTCCCAAGGGTACTTATAGCGAATTAAGACTTTCTCCTCATATAAGTAGCACTAGTTGCGATTCATCTACCATTGGAACATTATACTACGACAGTAATCCTCCGGGAGGGCTTACAATATGCACAAGCAGCGGTTGGCAGCAGTTAGGTATTCCTTCCGGGGCTGTGATGTCTTTTAATTTAAGAAGTTGCCCGGCTGGCTGGAGTGAATTAACTTCTGCAAGAGGCAGATATATAGTAGGCGCGCAAGGAGGAGCAAGTGTCGGTGCGACTGTTGGGACCAAACTAACTGATAGAGAGAGCCAGCCGGTAGGGAAACATTATCACGCATATGAGAAAACAATTATAGGGCATAACCAAGCGCCTGGCTCCGGTTTTCAGGAAGGAGGAGGCAGGGGACGCGTGGATTATGTAAATACTTGTATTTCTGAAACAGGAAGCTCTTGTCTAGGCGGCTCGGTAACTGGCCCTGCGCCTGATGGCACAAATGCTCCTTATATTCAGCTTCTTATGTGTCAAAAAGATTAGTTAAATGAAGGTTACTTATAACTGGTTAAAAGATTTTGTAGAAATTAAAATCCCTGCAGAGAAGCTTGCTGACAAGCTTACCATGGCTGGGCTAGAGGTGACTTCTTTGGA
>JAQUAH010000139.1 GCA_028687345.1 Candidatus Omnitrophota bacterium
GGGTTATTAAATACGTCTGTGCCTACGTTGCTTAGCACATATTGCACCCAGAATATCCTTAAAGGAGAACCCAGGACTACTGCGGCCAGGTATTTCATAAAAGAAATACGGGTGAGCCCCGCACCCAGGTCCAGAAACCTAAAGGGGACAAACGGCGTTGCCCTGAACAGGAAAATCCAGAGAAAATTAAGCTTGCCTAACCTTTCATCGAGTTTGTTGGGGCCAGCCTTAAGAGACTTCTGGACAAAGCCCCTGCCCAGATAGCGCGCAAGATGAAATAATAAAATAGCGTTTATGATTTCAGCAATCCATACAAATAAAGTGCTATAAATTACGCCGAATAATAATGCGGCTATAATCCTGAATATATCTTTGGAAAACCAGATAAAGAATGTTAAAAGGCAGTAAAGTATAATAAACAGTATCCCGCTATAAAACAGGGGAAGGCTTTTTAAAAATTGCTCTAGTGAAGCGGTGTCTAAACGGAAAAATCTTCCCAGATACCAGATTAAAGGTATCAGGAAAATCAAAATAAAAAACTTAAAGGTATTTTTTTGAAGCGCCATATCTTAAAAGGTATTCGTTATTTAAATTGTGGTTTAAGTAACAAAGAGATTGCGAGAAGAAAATTTCCCGTCGGTAGTAAGGTTTACTCCCAACCGCTTTAATCCGACTTCGTCTCCGGGAGTAGGGATGTGGGTCATATGCACCTCGCAGGACCTTAATTCTGTTAATTTCTGCATTGCTAACTCCGCAGTATGATTGGTGGTTGCGCTTATGGAAAGGGCGATTAGGGTTTCCTCTAAATCCAGGCTCTCAGAATCTGCATTCAGGATTCCTTCCTTAAGCTTGGCTATTTGATTTATGATATGAGGAGAAAGCAGGAGAATTTCATCTGGTATATTGGCAAGGACTTTTACCGTATTCAATATAAGGCTGGAGGCGGCATGCATAAGTTTAGAATTCTTCCCTGTAACAATACGCCCATCGTGTAACTTAATGGCAGCCCCGCAAAATACCCCTTCATTGCCTTTGTCTCCTGCCTCAGCCTCTTCTGCCGCCTTCCTCGCTATCGCTACCACTTCTCTGTCGGTAATTTTCACTCCTAACTCTTCCATAAGCATTGCTACCCTATTCACGGTTTCTTTTTTTTCTATCCCCAGGACATATTCTGCATTATACCTAAAATACCTCCTGATTAATTCCTGTTTCGCTGCCTCTTGCACTATCCTGTCGTCTATTATCCCGAAACCAGCCCGGTTAACTCCCATATCAGTAGGAGAGTTGTACATGGGTAAATTTGCATCCTTATCGAATATCCTGCTTAAAATTAATTTTAATATGGGGAAACTTTCTACATCACGGTTGTAATTTATAGCTGTCTTATTGTATTTGTTAAGATGAAATGGGTCCACTAAGTTAAAATCCTGTATGTCTGCAGTGGCGGCTTCATATGCAACGTTTACGGGGTGTTGAAGCGGCAGATTCCAAATAGGGAAAGTTTCAAACTTTGCATACCCTGCATTTATTCCGCGCTTGTGTTCATGATATAACTGCGACAGGCACGTAGATAGTTTACCGCTATTTGGCCCGGGGGCAGTAACGATTACAATGGGATTTCTTGTTTCTATATATTCGTTTTTACCAAAGCCTTTGTCGCTTGCAATTAAATCTACGTCTAGAGGGTATCCGTCTATTGGGTAATGTAAATAGACTTTGACCTGCCTGCGTTCCAATTTATTCTTAAAGATAACTGCCGAGGACTGATTGGTAAAACGGGTAATCACAACTGCTAAGATTTCCAGGCCCCACTTTCTTAAGTCATCTATTAATTTTAATGTCGCGGCATCATAAGTTATGCCGAAATCTCCGCGCACCCTTCCCTTTTCGATATCGCCTGCATAAATACACAGTACAATATCAAGCTTATTCTTTAATGACTGTAGCAATCTGATTTTTACATTGGGGTCATAACCCGGCAGGACCCTGGCGGCATGGTAATCAAAACAAAGCTTTCCGCCGAACTCAAGATAAAGCTTGTTACCCATCTTCTTTACCCTGTCTAAAATTGCAGCAGTTTGTTCTTTAAGGTACTTTTCGTTATCAAAACCGACATTTTTCATTTTAAAACCGCCTCTCTTGTCTTTGTACTTGACGTATAATTATATTAGATGCAAGAAATCCTTTCCTTCTTTCCATGGGTTCAAAAAACGTTCAATTTTAATAGCATCTTTTCTCTCTTTTAGGTCAATAATTTCCTTTCTATCCGCAGGATAAATAACTTCCACCTTGGGAGACACTATGTCGTCTTCGTGCTCATCCCTGACTACGGCAATGCTTCCATTGCTTAATGATACGATAGAGCCGACCGGCCAGACGCCCATGAGCCTAAAAAACTTGTCCAAAAGCAGGGGCTCAAAAGTAGTGCCCTTTTCTTTTATCATTACATTATAAATCATGTCGGGAGAATAATCTAACTTGTAGCCTCTCCTTTGGAAAAGGGCGTCATATACGTCACAAATAGAAACTATTAATGAGGCTATGTGAGGTTTTTGAAGAAAGGGTATTTTTGGATACCCTGTCATATCAAATTTTAGGTGGTGCTCAAAGGAAACTACCACAGGCAGTATCCCGAAACTCTCCACATATTTAAGTAAGATTTCAGCACCCAAAACAGTGTGGCTTTTTATTTGGGAAAATTCCTCTTCTGTCAGCCTGTCTTTTTTTCCAAGCACCCTTCGTGAAATATATAACTTTCCTGTATCATGGAATAATGCGGCAATCCCTATGTCTAAAACGTCATCTTTATTAAATCCGATTTTAGAAGAAAAATGCATTGCCAGTATTGATACGTTTAGAAGATGTACATAGGTTTCCAGGCTGTATCTTTTCAGGGTGGTCAATTTTAAAAACTCCTGGTAGTTGGTCTGCAGGCTTTCCATGATATTATGCATGGAAAACCTTAAAGTTGCAGCTTCTACTTCCTGGGAGTTTAAAATGCCTGTCAATGAATCGGAAACTTTATTTAATGAATCTTCGTATAAAAACTTGAGATTGCTTAAGAATTGCCTTGGGATTACAAATGAACCGGGACTAGACGGGGCACCAGCCGTCGCAATCTTCAGTTTGCCAGCGGCTATATTCTTTATTCCCATAAGCGATAGATAATCCTGGGCTTCTTTTTTTATTTCCTCTTTAGGCATTGCCAAAAATGTAATAAACTTTTCTAATTCTTCTTTTTGCACGCCGCGATAAAAAACGATCTTTTCTATCCCGCGGTCTTTCAGATACATTATTGTCGGCCTGACTGACTTGCTAAGATCAAAGAGTATTTCTTTTTCAAGGGCCAGCTCTTCGCCTACAATCCCGACAACCAACTCTTCTCTTGTTGCTAAGGCGCCCTGCAAGCTCTGGTAAGCCTTATCTACTGATTTCTTGAAGATAGGGTGCTCGTTTCCATAAAACTTAAGAGTCTGCAATGACGCTAATAAATCTTTGAAAGAATCTTCAATTCTATCCGGCATGCCACCCCTCTAATATTTCCTGTGCCTTTCTTCTTATTTTTTTATTCCAGAAGAAGCGCCTTCTGCTAAGCGAAACTAAATAGTCACCGGCTTCTTTTAATCCCGTTTCCTCTATAATCATCATATTCTGCAGGATAACCTTATTTTTAGACCCCAGGAGGCCGTGTATATCAAGCAAGATATCTGCTGCCTTTTTCCTTGCCCCTTCGTCTTTGGATAAAACAATCAATGCCTCTTTTTTTAAAGAGAAATCAGTCTTTTTTAAAATGGAGAATAAGAATTCTCTGTCAACTTCCGATAACTCCTGCATTGCCCTTAAGGCTTCCAATTTGATAAGCTCATTGCCAATGGAAAATATAT
>JAQUAH010000140.1 GCA_028687345.1 Candidatus Omnitrophota bacterium
ACGTTAAAGTTATTTTTTAATCTTGCTTTAATACTGTGCAGGACCATTCTTTTTTCCTTTAAAGAATTACTGCAGGGTATAAATATGGCTATTTTGAGTATCCCTATAGTCACTTATAACTTTTTCTTCCTTTAATCAATGCCACTTCTTCTTCTTTGGTCCTTACCAAACCGTCGAGTTTGGCATTCAATATTTTTTTGAAAATTTTCTTATAAGCAGGCCCTGGCTCCAGGCCCATCCTCTTTAAATCATGCCCCCCCAGGTGTATGCGCATGCCGTTGTATACAGTGAGAAAATCTTCAATATGCCGCTGGATGCGGCGATTTTTATATTTTGCCTTAAGCAACAGGATTACTTCATAACTCAACGGCTCAAGCAGCGCGTAAACTTGGGATGGCTTAATCTTTTCGCAAGCCAGCTTCAAGATAAACTTACGAGTAACTTTCTTATAGGCCGATATTCTTTTTACATCTCCTTTGCGCAAGGCCAACCTACTGCAAACATGCATTGCTTGTTTTATATCAAGAGAGTCAATAATCCCTATAAAAAACATAAGCCAGGAATCAAGGGGCCTGCGTTGAGGATGGGATTCTTTAAAATAATCAACCTGCTGTTCTATGGAGCGTAAAAATTCCAGATTCTTTTTTGGTAACGAAAGGCGCGGGCTGATAAAACTAAAACCTATCAATTTTCGCATACTTATTATTTCTTTTAGCGGCTGCCTTTCTTTCAAAATCGGGATTAACTCGTCGCGTGTCCTTTGCGGCTCGACGCGCTCGAGCATTTTTAATTTCACTGCTTCTTTCAGGAATTTAAGCGTCCGGGGTTCTATTTTAAAATTATATCTTTCTTTAAAACGGACAGCCCTTAATATTCGCGTTGGGTCGTCTATAAAACTTAAATCGTGCAATATGCGTATATTCTTATGGCGTAAATCATCACACCCTCTGTGGATGTCTATAAGTTTTCCGAAGTCAGCCGTATTTATACTTATCGCCATGGCATTTATGCTAAAGTCTCTACGCCAGAGATCATTCTTTAAGTTACCCTTGGTAACACAAGGGAGCTTGGCAGGATGCGGATAAGATTCCTTTCTGGCCGAGGCTATATCAATTTTTGGACCTCTCCCTAACACGATAGTCGCAGTCTTAAATCTTTTGTGGCAAACGAGCCTTGCCTTTAAGGGCCTTGAGAGTTTTTCAGCAAAGGCAATTCCATCCCCCTCCACCAGGATATCCAAATCAAAATTTTTAACCCCCAAAATCAAATCACGCACAAATCCCCCGACCAGATACGCACAAATATTCTCTCTTGTAGCGATATCCCGCGCCAAATAAACCAAATCCTTAATTTCTTTCGGTAATCTTTCTAAATATTTTTTCATCTACCCTACCTACTAATTGCTATCTACTAACTACTGACTTAAGGCCTTGGATGAAACATCCGGTGTATCGTCTTTAATCTATCTTTATTTATGTGGGTATAAATTTGGGTTGTAGAAATATTAGCGTGCCCCAGCATCTCCTGAACCGAACGAAGATCAGCGCCTCTCTCCAATAAATGCGTCGCAAACGAATGCCTTAATGTATGCGGCCTGATGGATTTTTTAATCCTGGCAGATTTGGCATATCTTTTGATAAGCTTCCAGAGCGACTGCCGGGAAATTTTTTTACCGAACCGGTTTAAGAACAAAAAGTCGGAAATCTTTCCTTTTAAAAAATGCGGTCTGCTGACTTCCATATACCTCTTTATGCTCGCTATCGCCTTTTTGCCCAACGGGATAACCCGCTCTTTATTGCCTTTACCGGTACAGCGTAGGAATCCGATATCTAAATTAAGGTTTTCTATTTTTATATTCGCAGCTTCTGATACGCGCATACCTGTGGCATAAAGAGTTTCTAATATCGCCTTATCCCTGATCCCTTGCTTATCCCTTATATCAGGCTGGGAAATTAATGCTTCTACTTCATTCAAAGACAGGGTATCGGGAATTTTTTTCCATAATTTTGGCGAGTCAATTAAATCAGTAGGGTCAACTACGGTAATCCTTTCCCTGACCAGGAATCTATGAAACATGCGTATAGCGGCTAAACGCCTGGCAATAGAATTAGCAGCTATGCCTTTATCTTTCTGGCGTAGCATAAAATGAGCTATATCGGATTTGGTAATTTTAGATAACGCCTCAATATGGGAATTGGCAAGAAAATCCATATAGGTATTGAGGTCCTCGCGGTATGAAATTATCGTATTATTAGACAGCCCCCGCTCAACGGATAAATAATCAAGAAAAGTATTGATAAGCTCTTTCACGTCGTTTCGCTCCGTAAGTCATCTCACTCATTAAGAAATGGATTCTTTCTTCTTTCATCTCCTATGGTAGAGCTGGGCCCGTGCCCAGGATAAATAACTGTATCATCTGCTAAGGTTAGGAGTCTTTCTTTTATAGATTTTATCAATGAGGCCTCATCCGCGCCCCTGAAGTCAGCCCTGCCTATACCGCGATAAAATAAGGTATCTCCTGTAAATAAGATTTTATTTTCTGGTTTTTTCATTAGCAGGCAAATCCCCCCTGGTGTATGTCCTGGGGTGTGAATAACTTCCAGTTGCAACTCTCCAAATTCAACGGTTTTTTTATCTTCTAGTTCTATTATTCTCTCTTTTACACTGTAGGCAGAAAGAAAAAAACTGGATAAATTTAATTCCGGGTTTTTCAGTAACGGAGAATCCTTGGCATGCACATAAACCGGAACGCCAAACTCGTCATCGGCCCCGATATGGTCATAGTGACCGTGGGTATTAATAATGAATGCAGGATTCAATTTGTGCTTTTCTAAAATCCGTTTTATTTTACGCGCGTCATCACCGGGGTCAATAATGACAGCACCGGAATTATCTCTTGCAGCCAAAATATAACAGTTGACCTGCATCTGGCCAACGCAAACAGTTTCTAATATCATTGCACTGGATTAATATCTTTACTTACCTTATTATAGGAAAAAAATCTTAAAATATTCTTTTTTATGCGGTCTGCTGACTGCGCGTTACTGGCGCTATTTGTACCATATGTATCTTTGCTGATCGCCTCTTGAAGATCTTTCAGCTGCATAATATATATATCTAACTTCTTTTGTTTTTCTTTATTCAGGAGCGCCTTAACGTTAAAAATATTTTTTATTGCCTCATTTACGCAGTCGATTTGTTTCTTCTGGCTCCCTTTCTGCAATAATGATTCAATAAGCTCATCCTGCCAAGACTTCCAGAACATAAAATATTGATGGTAAGCCTGTTCGCTATTCATTGTAGGCTTATACTCTTGCGGCGCCAGGACCATTTCTTCCTGATGGGTGCTGGTTTTCTTGGGTTTGCGAGTGAACTTGCGCACAAAGGCATCGCAACCTATTAAAGTAACTAGTAACGAGTAACTGGTAACTAGTAATAAAACTTTGAACTTCACGCCCTGAACCATAAACCTCATTTTATCATCTCCTTCCCGCTCCTCTCTTTTAATTAAAGCGGGATCCCGCCGCCTATCAGGTTATCAAGCGGGAAAATTCTTTCTCATCGATAACCTTTACGCCTAATTTTTTTGCCTTTTCGTATTTTGAACCCGGGTTTTCTCCTGCTACTACAAAATCAGTATTTTTACTTACGCTTGAACTAGGATTTCCTGCGAACTTACGCACTAATTCCTCGGCGTCACTGCGGCTGTAGCCTTTTAATTCTCCCGTAAAAACTATGGTTTTGCCGCTTAATGAAGTCTTTTTCGTTGAAAAACCTACTTCTTTGAAATTCAACCCGGATTTTTTTAACTCTGAGATGACTTCTTTTGTGGGCCCCTGAGAAAAGAAATCTATGATTGATTCTGCCATTACGGGGCCA
>JAQUAH010000024.1 GCA_028687345.1 Candidatus Omnitrophota bacterium
AGGCTGTTTTAACAAAAGAGAAGCGGCTCCTTGGCCTTGACGGCAGAAAGATGAGCAAGAGTTATAATAATTATATTGCGCTTTCGGAGCAACCCGAGGCAGTAGCAAAGAAAATCCAGAATATGTTTACAGACCCGACAAGGATTAAATTTAGCGATCCCGGCCATCCGCAAAATTGCAATGTGCACAGTTATTATGCGGTATTTGCTCCCGAAAGGAAAAAAGAAATAGATGAGCTCTGCCGAAAGGCCCAAATCGGCTGCACTGATTGTAAAAAAGAGTTAGCCAAAATTATAATTAAATTCCTGGAACCAATTCAGGAAAAAAGGAATGAATTGCTAAGAGATAAAGGTAAGGTATTTGATATATTGGCGCAAGGAGAGAAAAAGGCGCAAGCAGCTGCCTGTGCTACTATTTCAGAGGTAAGGAACCTGGTGAAATTATAAGCTATGGATTATAAAATAAAGCTACAGATTTTCGAAGGGCCGCTGGATTTGCTTTTATACCTGGTGAAAAAAGACCACCTGAATATTTACGATATCCCCATAGCCTCGGTAACAGAGCAATATCTGGAGTACTTAAACTTAATGCAGCTTCTGGATTTAAATATTGCAGGAGAATTTTTGGTGGTGGCTGCTACCCTTATGCAGATTAAATCAAAGATGCTGCTGCCTGTCCAGGAGACGCAAGGCGCAGAAGAAGAGGAATCAGACCCGCGCGCAGAATTGGTTAAACGGCTCCTTGAATACGAGAAGTTTAAGCAGATTGCCGAAGAATTGCGGGAAAAAGAGAATAACCAGCGGGATGTTTTTAAGCGGCCAAAAGTGGAAATGGACAAAACCGCTTCGGATAACAAAGAAGTGTATTTTGAGGCAAGCATATTTGACCTCATCAATGCCTTTTCTGCGGCATTAAAAGATGTGCCTAAAGAGGTCTTTTACGAAGTAATCAAAGATGAATTTACTATCGAAGAGAAAATCCATGAAATCTTACACCTCTTGCTGGTTTCTTCCAGCGTACAGCTATCAGAGCTTTTCAACAAGGCAAAGAATAAGATTGAGATTATTGTCTATTTTCTGGCAATACTGGAATTAATCCGCATGAAAGAAGTCATTATCAGGCAAAGAGAATTGTTCCAGGAGATTGAGATTACGAGGAATAAGGAGAACATCGAACCAGATGACAGAAGAACTCAGAGAGAAATTACTGGGGCCTGACGATAAAACCAGAGGCCCGATTATCAGCCCAAAACAGGAAACCGATGAAGACCTGGTTTTAAATATTTCCTTAAGGCCCAAGAAACTGGCGGAATTTGTGGGCCATAAAGAAATCGTAGATAACCTTAAGGTTTCTGTTCAGGCAGCAAAACAAAGAAAGGAGCCGCTAGAGCATGTGCTCCTAAGCGGCCCGCCTGGCCTGGGGAAAACCTCCCTTTCTCATATCATTGCCCATGAGATGAATTCTAAGATTACCGCTACTTCCGGGCCTGCAATAGAGCGCGCAGGAGACCTTATCGGCATATTAACTAATTTAGAAAAAGGGGATATACTCTTTATTGATGAGATCCATCGCCTTTCTAAAGTCGTGGAAGAATTCCTTTATCCGGCAATGGAGAGTTTTCAGATTGACTTTATTATTGATAAGGGGCCGTATGCCAAGACTATAAAATTCAATCTCAAGCCTTTTACCTTGGTGGGTGCAACCACCAGGACCGGATTATTGGCTGCGCCTTTAAGGGGAAGATTCGGGATATTTTATAACCTGGATTTTTATAAAGTAGAGGATTTAGCCAAGATTATCAAGCACTCAGCAAAAACTTTAGGTATGGATATAGATGAAGAGGCAGCTTTTGAGATAGGCAGGCGCGCAAGAGGCACACCGCGTATCGCAAATAGGTTGCTGCGGCGCATCAGGGATTACGCGCAGGTTTCCAATATCAAGAAGGTTAACCTTGAGGTTGCAAGTAAGACTCTGAATGAACTGGGTATTGATAAGGCAGGGCTTGATGATTTGGACCGCAAGGTTTTAAAATTGGTTATAGAATCCTTTGGAGGCGGGCCAGTAGGCGTAGAATCCCTGGCTGCCAGCCTTAACGAAGAAGTTGACACTATCGCTGATACTGTTGAGCCGTATTTACTCAAGACCGGATACTTAAAACGAACATCGCGTGGCCGAGTCGCCACCAAACTAACCTTCGATCATTTCGGTATAAAATACGAAAAACAGGAAGAATTGTTTTAACAAACTTGTAGATCTTTCTAGCTTTTTGCTGCGGGTATTTGTTCGCGTGCGAAAATTTTTGCCGTCTGCTTCGGTTTACTTCGTCGCTATGGTCAGCCTTTATCGTATCCAGCACCCTCCGCTCCTCGTAATTCCTCGCAGACCAAGCGTTTAAAAAATCGGATTGCCAAAAATTTTCTAATGCACGCTCACAAATCCCTCTGCAAAAATAGACTCTAAAATCGCTAGGTCCATTTGAGATGCATACTTATTATATTACTAATGTAAAGGAAGGCTTAATATGATAATAATGGTTTTAATAATTATAGTAATATTTGTAGTCTTATATTGGACTAAATTCTATCCATGGTTTAAGACCAACGAAGACAAAATAGAAGTATTAAATAAACTGGTAGGCATATTAGCCATTCTTGGAACAATTGTCGCATTTTTGATGCTTTATAATACATTTCTCAAGTCAGGGGATTTAGAATTAAAAGCTGCTAAATATGTTTATATATGGAATGATAAAATTAAAGGATATAAATTTGATGAAAAAATTAAAAAGTATAAACCCCAAGTACTTTTTGAACCTTCTACGATTGATATTTTTTGTATCTTCGTAAATAATGGAGCGCTGCCGCTAAGAATAGATGAGGTGGAAGTTGAATTATCATGTAGTGACCAAACAGTTTATTTTAAAAGCTATTTTTTCCCAAAGCAACATCATTTTGCGCACTATTTAGAAAAAGAAAAAAGATGGGAACAATTGGACGTATTAAAAACAGAAGAATATTCTCATCCTATTTTTATAGATAAGTATTCACAACAGTCCTTTAAAATTAGTTTTAAAAACGACAGTTTCCAATTTACTCGACCAGGTAGATATGCTCTAATAATCAAAGCGATACGGAATAATGGCGACATAAAGCACATCATAAAGCAAAGTGAATATTCGCTAAATATTACACCGCAAAAGATAGATGAGATACAACTAAACAGACGTAATCCTGAAAATCCTGTTACAGAAATAGAAATAATAGAAATAAAATAGTTCACTTAATGCTTTTTACGGGTGGATTGGCTGTTTTTGAGCAGGGCGTAGAGGCAAGGAGCGGGCATGGATGCCTGATTTTACTAGTTAGCAGAGCGACGTAGCCGACCCGAGCGAAGTTTTGCCTCGCAGGGGCAAAACGAGCGTCCCTGCGAAAAAATAGCCAAGACAGGACCCGTAAAAAATTGTAAAGATGAAAAAAATATTGCTACATATCTGTTGTGCGCCGTGCCTGATACATCCTTTAGAGAGGTTAAAAGAGGAGGGGTTTGAGGTGGAGGGGTTATTCTATAATCCCAATATACATCCCCTTGCTGAATATCGAAATAGGCGGCAGGCGGTTGAGGATTACAGCAAGAAGGTTGAGCTTGAGGTTGTTTATCCTGATTACCAGCCTCAGGAGTATTTCCGCGCTGTGAATATGATGGAGGAAAAGATAGAAAGATGCCCTATATGCTGGTATCAGCGCTTGAAAATGACTGCTCAGTTAGCAAGCGAAAGAGGGTTTACTCATTTTTCTTCAACTTTACTGGTAAGCCCTTTTCAGGACCAGGAACTATTAAAGAAAATCGGAGGCGATATCGCAAAAGAGGAAAATGTAGATTTTTATTATGAAGACTTCCGCCCTGGTTTTAAGAAAGCCCATGAGCAGGCACGGGCTGATGGGATATATTGCCAGAGATATTGCGGTTGTATTTATTCGGAGATAGAAAGATGCAAATCGCCAAAGCACTGATTATTTTAGGGATTATTTTCATTATATTTGGTGTATTCGTAACTCTTTTCCACAGAATACCCTTTTTAGGAAAGCTTCCCGGAGATATACTTGTACATAAAAAGAATTTTACCTTTTATTTTCCCCTGGTAACCTCTATATTGGTAAGCATTCTCCTTTCTTTAATCCTTTGGCTCTGGTCACGCCGATGAAACAGAAAATATTTATTTTTCTTTTCTTTTGCTTATTATCTTTTGCCCCTGGTTATTCTCAAACAGCCAGCTACATTCGCGTGGCTATTTTAGATAATGCCAAGTCGTTAAACCTGAAGGCCAAGGGTTCTTATGAGGTAACTGATATTTCAAGAAAAAAAATTCTCTTGCAGGGAAATAACCTGAAGACCACTGTAACTGTTTACAGGGATGCTATTTCGTTGGGCCAGAAGAGTTTTAGGAAGAATAAGATATTTATTAAAACCAGGGAGCCGGATGAGATTATCATCAACGGCCGCGCTTTCAGGGGTGATGTGGAACTGATAAAGAGCGATAATTCGCTCTTGGTGGTCAATTATATTGAGCTTGAAGATTATATCAAAGGGGTTTTATACCACGAGGCATCGCATTACTGGCCGCAGGAGGTCCTCAAGGCGCAGGCAATAGCCTGCCGGACTTACGCCCTTTATCAGATGCAGGAGAATAAGCGAAATGACTATGATGTAACTAACGATATATATTCGCAGGTTTATGGCGGAAGGACATCAGAGCGTTACCGCACAAACCAGATGGTTGATGAAACAAGAGGGCTCATACTGAAGTTTAAGGGGAAAATTTTTCCTGCCTACTATCATGCTACTTGCGCAGGGCATACAGAGGATGCTTCTTTACTTTGGAATATAAATATTGCTCCTTTAAAGGGAGTGGCTTGCGATTTTTGCAAAGATTCTCCGCATTTTGACTGGCACCTGGTATTATCTTTAGAGGAGATAAAAGATAAATTAGCGCAAGCAGGATATAAAGTTAAGGCGATTAAGGATATTGTGATTTTAGGCCATGACACTTCAGGCCGCATTACTGACTTAAGTATTGTTTCGGATAAGGAGCTCAAGTTGCCTGCAAAAGATTTTAGAAGTATTATCGGGCCGAATTTAATCAGGAGTGCAAAATTCCAGGTAAATATTGCCGACAAAGATGCGGTATTTATGGGCACTGGATGGGGGCATGGCGTGGGATTATGCCAGTGGGGTGCTTATTTTATGGCCAAGCAGGGGAAAAACTATAAAGAAATTCTAAAATATTATTATCCGGGAAGCAATGTTGAAACTTTCTGATTTTGATTATAATCTCCCTAAAGAATTAATTGCACAGTATCCTTTAAAAGAGCGTGACCAGGCGCGCTTACTGGTTTTAGACCGAAAGAATAAGAAAATAGAACACCGAACTTTCAAAGATATCACAGATTATCTTAATCAGAATGACTCGGTAATCTTAAATGACACAAAAGTACTCTCTGGCCGCCTGGAAGGTTGCAGGTTAAGCGGGGGCAAGGTTGAAGTTTTGCTTTTGCAGCATAAAGGTTCTCTCGCATTTAAGGCCTTAATCAAGCCGGCGAGAGTCAAGCTTAATGAAAAGATAATATTTAACTCCAGCGGGTTTTTTGGAACAGTTAGCGCAAAAAATGAAATAACTTTTTCCGGAATAGACTTAAACAGCATATATAATCACGGCAAAATGCCTCTGCCGCCGTACATAAAAAGAAACCCTGAGGATTTGGATAATGATTACTATCAGACCGTCTATGCTCGGTCTGAGGGTGCGATAGCTGCGCCCACAGCAGGACTGCATTTTACCAAAGGCTTAATTAATCGTTTGGGTAGCAGCGGCATAAATGTAGGTTACCTGACCTTGCATGTTGGTTACGGGACTTTTAAGCCGGTTAGCGTTGAAGATATTACAAGGCACAAGATGGAGCCGGAATATTTTTACATACCGCAGGAGACAATAGATTTAGCAAAGAAAACCTCTAAGATGGGAGGCCGGGTTTTTGCAGTGGGGACGACTTCCCTGCGCGCCTTGGAAGCTTATGCCTTAGGTAAAAGAGAAGGAGAGACTGATTTATTTATTTATCCGGGGTTTGAATTCAAAATTATCGATTGCCTCTTGACTAATTTTCACCTTCCGCGCACTACTCTTTTTATGCTGGTGGCTGCCTTTGCAGGAGAAGAATTGATTAAGGCAGCTTACAGGGAGGCAATTGATAAAAGATACAGGTTTTATAGTTATGGTGATGCAATGCTAATCATCTAGGTTTTTAAAATGCCATTTGATTTAATCCATCAAGATAAAAAAAGCAATGCGCGTTTAGGAAAGTTAACCACTCCTCACGGAGAGATTGATACGCCTTGTTTTATGCCGGTGGGCACGCAGGGTACGGTTAAAACTCTTTCTCCGTTGGAGTTGGAGGAATCAGGAGCGCAGATTATGCTCTCCAATGCCTATCATCTCTTTTTGCGGCCCGGCATAGAGGTAATTAAAAAGGCAGGGGGCCTGCATAATTTTATCTCCTGGGATAAACCTATTCTTACGGACAGCGGCGGCTACCAGATATTCAGCCTTGCCTTGCTTAGAAAAGTAAGTGATGATGGCGTTGAATTTCAGTCTCACGTTGACGGCTTAAAGGCTTTTTTTACTCCTGAAGACGTAATAGAAGTGCAAAAGGCATTAGGCGCTGACATTATTATGCCGCTTGATGAATGCGTGCACTATCCGTGCAGCAAAGACCATGCCGAAATAGCCATGAAAAGGACGATTAATTGGGCCAGGCGCTCAAAAGCGCACATGGCAGATTACGATAAGCAAATGTTGTTCGGCATAGTGCAGGGCTCAACTTATGAAGATTTGCGTAAGAGCTGCACTCAGGAATTGGCAGCAGTAGATTTTGACGGGTTTGCTATCGGAGGGGTTTCAGTTGGCGAACCGCGGAATTTAATATATAATATAGCAAGCTTAGCGGCAAATTTATTGCCAAAGGCAAAACCCCGCTATCTTATGGGCGTTGGCCTGCCGCAGGACATCATTGAAGCGGTAGGCTGCGGAGTGGATATGTTTGATTGTGTTGTCCCCACGCGCTACGGCAGGAATGGTTCTGCATTTACCAGCGTTGGCAAACTGACAATCAGAAATTCTCCGTATATAGAAGATTTTAAGCCGTTGGATGAAAAATGTTCCTGTTATGCCTGCCAGAATTTCAGCCGGGCATACCTGCGCCATTTATTCAATACAGATGAAATATTAGGCCTGAGGCTGGTTTCCCTGCACAATATTCATTTTTATTTAGAGCTGATGCGTAATGCAAGAGATGCGGTTGCCCAGGACAGGTTTACGGAATTTAAAAAAGAATTCCTAAAAGATTATAATTCAAACTCCAAATGAGAATTGATATTATCACCATATTTCCTAAGATGTTTGAGCCTGTATTGAGGGAGTCCATTATCAAGAGGGCGCAAAGCAAGGGTAAAGTTAAAATTTATCTTCATAACCTCAGGGATTATACTCTTGATAAACATAGAAAAGTGGATGACCGCCCCTTTGGCGGAGGCTGCGGCATGGTAATGAGTGCTGAGCCTATTTTTCGGGCAGTAGAAGATATAAAATCAAAGTCCAAAAGCAAGAAATTAAAGGCTGTTCTTTTATGTCCACAAGGGGAGAGGCTAACCCAAAAGATTAATAAGAGGTTGGCAAAATATAAACACCTGATTTTGATTTGCGGGCATTACGAAGGAGTAGATGAGAGAGTCAGGAGATACCTGGTGGATGAAGAGATTTCCATTGGTGATTATGTTTTAACCGGAGGAGAATTACCGGCAATGGTTCTGGTAGATGCCCTGGTGCGCCTGTTGCCCGGGGTGCTGGGTGATAAAAATTCCTTGAATTTTGAATCATTTGAAGGTAATCTATTAGAATATCCGCAATACACAAGACCCTCTGAATTTCGGGATATGCGTGTTCCAGAGGTACTTCTCTCTGGCGATCATAAGAAAATCGAGGAATGGAGAAGGCAGGAATCTTTAAAAAGGACAAGGCAAAGAAGGCCTGACCTGCTTTAAAAGATATACCTTCAAGAAGGAGAAATAAAAATGGATAAGTTAAAACTTATTGAGTCAGAATTTATTAAAAAAGAAATTACTCAATTTAATGTGGGCGATACGGTAAAAGTCCTGGTTAAAATTCCAGAAGGCCCGGATAAGGTGCGTTTGCACCCTTTTGAGGGCATAGTAATTACAAAACAAGGCAGAGGAATAGCCAAGAGTTTTACCGTCAGAAAGGTCTCTTACGGCGAAGGCATTGAGCGCGTCTTTCAGCTTTATTCCCCCAGCATTGAACGTATCGAATTGATACGCTCCGGCAAGGTTAAAAGGGCAAAGCTTTATTATTTAAGAGAAAAGGTGGGTAAGGCCGCAACAAAGATTGAAAGCAAGGAAGAAACAAAATAAGTATCTCTATCCATATCCATGTCCGGATGCGGGGTTTATTACGAGAATAAATTCAAGAAAAATGGCTGTAATTTTATTATTGGCGTAGATGAAGCCGGCCGCGGCCCCCTGGCAGGTCCGGTAGTAGCAGCTGCAGTGAGCTTGAAGCGCAACGCCCGTTTTAAAAGCCGTATAGACGATTCTAAAAAATTAACTCACCTCCAGAGAGAAAGCGCATACCTGGAGATTGTTAACAAATCGCTATTTGGCATCGGAATTGTAAACGAAAAGATAATTGATAGTTTAAATATTCTTGTAGCTACACGCATTGCAATGGAAGAGGCAATACAATCCCTCCTTGGTAAACTTAAAGGGCAACAAAGAAAACAACATATCCATATACTTGTAGACGGGAATGTAAAGCTTGAAGTGGATTACCCTTTTACAAATATAATAAAGGGCGATGCAAAATCTAAGAGCATTGCCTGCGGTTCTATTCTGGCTAAGGTGACCAGGGACCGTATAATGTCCATATATGACAAGGTTTATCCTCAATACAGATTTTTTCAGCATAAAGGTTACCCTACAAAAAAGCATAAACTGGCGATTAAAAAATTTGGGCCGTCTTTAATACATAGAACAAGTTTTAACTGTGTCTAAAAAACACCTGAACTTAGGCAGGGCTGGAGAAGACCAGGCGCTAAGCTTCTTAAAAGATAAAGGCTATAGAATTCTGGCCAGGAATTACAGGTCAAAACTGGGAGAAATAGATATAATTGCCCAGGATAAAGATACAATCTGTTTCATAGAAGTGAAAAGCCGCACTTCTGACAGGTTTGGCTTGCCCAAAGAAGCAGTATTTATTCCTAAGCAAAAACAGATTTCCCAGGCAGCGCTTATGTTCCTTAAAGAAAAGAACATGCTAAACAGGAAGGCAAGGTTTGACGTTGTTTCGATAAGATATTCAGATGGCTTGCCAAAAATAGAATTAATCCCGAATGCCTTTGAGTTGAACGAAAGATTCATTTATTAATGAATAAATTATGTTACCTGATATAAAAATCGCAAACAAGGCAAGGAAACAGCCGATAGCAAAAATTGCCGGAAAACTGAATATCAGCGCGAAATACCTTATCCCTTACGGTAAATATATTGCTAAAATAGATTTAGGCATTCTGGATAAGATAAAAAATAGAAAGCAGGGTAAATATATCCTGGTTACGGCGATTACTCCTACGCCGTTAGGAGAGGGAAAGACCGTGACTACCATTGGCCTTTCTATGGCTTTGAATAGGCTGGGGAGGCTTACCTGTGCGTGCATAAGGCAGCCTTCATTGGGCCCGGTATTTGGGATAAAAGGCGGTGCGGCAGGCGGAGGTTATTCTCAGGTATTGCCGATGGAGGATTTTAACCTGCACTTTACCGGAGATGTGCATGCGGTGGGGCTGGCCAATAATCTTGCAGCTGCCTTTTTGGACAACACTATATTTAAAGGCAATAAATTCAATATCAATACGGATACCATCACCTGGCGTAGGACACTAGATGTGAGCGACAGGTTCTTAAGGAATATAAAAATCGGGCTGGGTTCTGACCAGGATGGAATCTCGCGCGATACCGGTTTTGATATTACAGCAGCTTCAGAGGTAATGGCAATACTGGCGTTAAGCAGCAGCTTAAAAGACCTGCGTAAACGTATCAGCAGGATTGTATTAGCTTGCGCTGATAATGGTAACCCTGTTACTACAGAAGATATTAAAGTAGCAGGCAGCATGGCAGTGTTGCTTAAAGATGCCATAAAGCCAAACCTCATCCAGACCATTGAGAATACTCCTTGCTTTGTGCATGCAGGGCCGTTTGGCAATATTGCCCACGGGAACAATTCCATATTAGCTGATAAAATAGCATTATCTTTTTCAGAATACGTGGTTACTGAAGCAGGATTTGGCGCTGATTGCGGAGCCGAGAAATTTTTCGATATCAAATGCCGCTTAAGCGGATTTATCCCTAATGCAGCAGTGATTGTTGCCTCTATCAGGGCATTGAAGGCGCATAGCGGAAGATTCAAGATTGTAGCCGGCATGCCGCTGGACACGTGTTTAGAAAAAGAAGATCTATCCGCGATAGAAGAAGGCATCTGTAATTTAGAAAAACAGATTGAGAATGTTTCGCTTTTCGGCATACCGGTAGTGGTTGCCATAAACAGGTTTGCCTGCGATACAGATAAAGAAATCGATTTTGTTAAAAAGAAAACTTTAGGATTTGGCGCGTATGATTGTTGTGTCAGCGAAGTCTTTAGCAAAGGCTCACGGGGAGGCCTTGAGCTTGCCAGAAGCGTAACCAGGGCAGCAGGAGAAAAAAATAATTTTAAATTCCTCTATCCGTTAGAAATGTCCATTAAAGAAAAGATAAGGATAATAGCTACAAAGATGTATGGGGCCAAAGACGTAGAATATTCTTCTACGGCGCAAGATAAGATTAAACTCTACACTCAAAGGGGATATGATGCCTTACCTATATGTATTGCTAAAACGCATCTTTCATTATCGCATGACCCTAATCTTAAAGGAAGGCCAAGGGGTTTTATCTTGCCCGTAAGAGACATCCGCGCTTCAATCGGCGCAGGATTTTTATATCCTCTTTGCGGGGCTATGCAGACTATGCCCGGGTTACCCAGCCACCCAATAGGAGAAAATATTGATATTGATGATAAAGGAAACATTATAGGGCTTAACTGAAATGTATAAAGAAAACTCTCTGGAAAAATATTTAGATGATTTAGCAGCGAAGATTCCTGCGCCTGGTGGCGGTTCAGCAGCAGCATTGACCGCTGGACTGGGTGTATCTCTACTGAGCATGGTGGTAAATTTTACTTTGGGTAAACCAAAATATGCGAAATATGAAAATGAACTTAAGGAAATATTGGAGAAATCCGAGAAATTAAGAGAAGAATTCTTAAATTTGGTGGATTTGGATGTTAAGGCATATCAAAGTAAAAATATAAGAGATGCTTTGAATGTGCCGTTTGCGCTTAGCCGTTTATGTTTTGAGGGAATAAAGCTATGTATTCCTTTGGTAAAGAAAGGCAATGTCAATTTAATCAGTGATGTAGCAGTAGCGGCAATTTTATTGGAGTCGGCATTTGCCAGTGCCTATGTTAACGTAGATATAAACCTTAGAATGCTTGGCGATGCGCGTTTGACTAAATCTATGAGGAAGGAATTAGATAGTAAGAGCTCCAGGATAAGAAAAATAAGACAAGAGACGGAGGGAAAAGTTGGCAAAATTATTAGAGGGTAAACCGATTGCTGAAAAGATTAAGGAAGAGATAAAACAGCAGATACAATCCCTGGGTAAGAAACCGGTATTAGCAAGCATAATGGTTGGCGAGAATGCCGGTGCCGAGGCTTACGTAAGATCGCAGAAAAAGACTGCAGAGGGCCTAGGTATTGAGTATCAGTTCCATAAATTAGGACAAGACACCAAAGAAGATGCATTTATCGATTTTATTGAAAAATTAAATGCCGATAAATCAATTGATGGCATTATTATTCAGATGCCGCTTCCGGCGCAGATAGAGTATAAGAAGATCAGCCAGTTTATAGCACCTGAAAAAGACGTGGAAGGCTTGCACCCCTTCAACATCGGCAGGATCGTTTTTGGCAAAGCAAATATTTTACCCTGCACTGCTGCCAGCGTAATGGAGCTGTTAAATAGCACGGGCCTTGACTTATATGGCAGGGAAGTGGTGATAGTGGGGCATAGTGAAATAGTTGGCAAGCCTTTAAGCCTTTTATTGCTGGATAAATTTGCCACAGTAACAGTCTGTCATATCGGGACATCAAAGGCAGGAAAATTGGAAGAGCATGTAAGAGGTGCAGAAATTCTGATTGTGGCAGTGGGCAAGGCAGGATTAATCAAAGGCGAGTGGATAAAAGAAGGCGCGGTTGTTATTGATGTGGGCATAAATAGGATAGGAGATAAAATTGTAGGGGATGTGGAATTTGAGGGAGCAGAAAAAAGGGCTTCCTATATTACGCCTGTGCCGGGAGGGGTCGGGCCGTTGACAGTAACCATGTTAATGCGTAATCTGATTGAGGCAGTAAAATTAAAAAATAGGGGGGCAGAGAAATGAAGAGGGGATTAAGATGCTTTTTTATTTTACTTATTCAGGCCTCTACTCTGTTATATCTGTCCAATTTATTTGCCCAGGAGACGTTGAGGGAGAAAATTAAAGAGAGGCGTAGGGAAAGAATAAAGGAGCGCCTGGGGATTAATGCACCCGAAGAAAATCGGCAGACAGGTTCTGGTGACCGTAAATTTTCCATAATGCACCAGGGTGAAATGAGGGATTATTTTGTGCATATTCCGCCTTCGTATAAAAGTGATACGCCTGTGCCTGTAGTTCTAAATTTTCATGGCGGGGGAGGTAATGCCCAAAACCAGGTGAGGCAGTCCGGGATGGAGAAAAAATCCGATGAAGCTGGCTTTATTTTAGTTTACCCGCAAGGCTCTGGCAAGATGGTTGCCGGGCAATTAGTCGCTACCTGGAATGCAGGGAGGTGTTGTGGGACTGCTGCCAGAGGAAATGTGGATGATGTGGGATTTATTTCCAAGCTGATTGATGACCTTGCCGCTAAATTCAATATTGACAAAAAAAGAGTTTATGCAACCGGGATTTCTAACGGCGCGCTTATTTCTTACCGCCTGGCCTGCGAACTTTCTGATAAAATTGCAGCAATCGCCCCGGTTTCTGCACAGGATGCCTTTGATAATTGCAAACCTTCGCGCCCAGTATCAATAATGCATTTTCACGGGACTGCGGATCCTGCTGCAGCTTATAACGGAGGCCATTGCGGGGGCAGGATGCCCGGAGACCCTGGATGGGAGTGCTCATCGGTAAAAGATTATATAGAAGAATGGAGGGGAATTGATAATTGCCCCAGCCAATCCTCGGTCACCTATCAAAAAGGAGAAGTAACCTGTATAACCTATGGGCCTTGCGATAGAGGCACTGAGATTACGCTTTGCACTATTGAAGGAGGAGGCCATACCTGGCCATCCGGAGCCTATGCCAAAGACACAGAGTCCTGGAAAAAAGCAGTGGGCAAGATTACCTACGATATAAATGCTAACGATGCGATGTGGGAATTTTTCAAAAGACATAGCCTGGAGAATTAGTTTTTAGCGAAAAAATGATTAGGAAATTAGCAATTCTTTTCATCTTATCAAGTATATTAGTGTATTTCTCTAATCTTTTTGCTCAGGAGAGTTGGCGAGAAAGAGCTAGAGAAGGGTGGCAAAGCAAGAAACAGATACGCAAAGGCGCGCCTTTAAATTCTGGACTTTTTGGTAGTGGTGATTATGAATTTTCTATCCAACATGGAGGCCTAGAAAGGAAATATTATATTCATGTTCCGCCATCTTATAAAAGTACACTGCCAACTGCGCTTATTTTAAATTTCCATGGCGGTTCTGGTAGCCCGCAGGGACACAGAAAAATAACGCAGATGGATAATACATCTGACAAGGAGGGGTTTATTATCGCTTACCCCCGGGGCACGCGGCCTGACGCAGATACTAAAAAAATACTTCAGCGATTTTGGAATCCAGGCAAAGGCCCTGCAGGATATTTTAATGTCAAAATCAGCCACATTGATGATATTGGTTTTGTGGATAAGATGTTGGATGATATAGAGTCTAAATTCAATATAGACAAGATGAGGATTTACGCTACGGGATTTTCCAATGGCGCAGGGCTTACCTATGCCTTAGCATGCAACTTGAGCAATCGCATTGCAGCCATTGCTCCTGTAGGTTGCCCTTTCTGGAATTTCCCGGAATCATGCAATCCGCAAAGACCGGTCTCTATTATTTACTTTCATGGTACGTCTGATAAATGCGCTCCTTATAATGGCGGTCCTTCTGGCTGTGAAGCAGGCATTGCCAGTTCTGGAAGGGTTTTTATTTCTGCGCAAGATACTATAAATATCTGGAAAGAAAAGAACGGATGTTCAGGTAGCCAGGAAATAACCTATCAAAGAGGAGAGGTAACCTGCAAGACGTATAAACAATGTAACCAGGGCGCTGAAATTACTTTTTGCGAAATCAAAGATGGGGGGCATACGTGGCCTGGCGGCCTGCCTTATAAATTACCCGGCTCCGATGTCGGTAAGACTACTTATGATATTTCGGCCGATGATGCAATGTGGGCATTTTTTAAGAGACATACTTTGGAGAATTAGAAAATGAAGACTGTAGTCCTTTTGACTATCTCAAATGTATTTATGACCTTTGCCTGGTATGGCCACCTGAAGTATAAAAATTCGCCTTTATGGATAGCGGTTTTTGTCAGCTGGTTAATTGCTTTTGTCGAGTATTGCTTTCAGGTACCGGCAAACCGTATCGGGCACTATCACTATACCGCTGCCCAGTTAAAGACTATTCAGGAAGTGATTACGCTGGTTGTTTTTTCAGTATTCTCTATCGTCTATCTTAAAGAAGGCTTAAGGTGGAATTATCTGGTAGGATTTTTGATGATGATTGCCGCTGTATTTTTTATTTTTAGAAAGTGGTAATAGATTTATGAATCTGTCATTTTTTAGTTCATTGATACGGTATATTAAATATATTTTGTGGGTCCTGCCTTAGTTTGTTTCTCGCAGGGCCGCGCAATTTTCCCCAGCGTGGAATTGGCAAAGAAATAAAGCTATTATTTTTTTCAATTAAGTTTATTCTATGGATCAAACAATCAGAGATATAATTGATAGAGTTTATATCAAGCACGAACATAATGGTGCGTTAGATCAAAATAACGCAAAAAGCATGGCCGAAGATTTGAGTTCGCTATTAAGGAAAATCGAAGGATTAAATATTAAAATTGAATTATGGCATGATGATAATTTCTCTAACCTTGAATATGGTAAAGATTGCGCAGTTGCATTTGATATAATCATTTCAAAAAAATCAGTTAAACATGAGTTAGTAATAGAAATGTCTAAACTTGGAAAATATATTCGGATATATTGGAGAAAATTATCTCCATTTTTATTTCAGAAAAAGTTTATCGATGAAACTCCGAAAGATTGGGACCGCGATACCGTTACCCTCTTAAATAATACTATTCAAGAGTACGGTATAAGGATTTTGAATAATAATGAATTATCAGAAGAATTTGAGGGTATCCGCAGTTGGACTGGTAACCCTACAATAAATGCGACAGTAGATGAACTGCTTTTCTGTTTTGATGGATATCATTAATGGTTAAAAAGTCTTTAAAAGTAAATCTATAGCGGGTGGCTTGACAGGACCCGCTAAATTTAAGGAGTAAAATTGACCTTTAAAGAAAAAATTCAATCCGGGAAGTTTCTGATTACTTCGGAGATCGGGCCGCCAAAGGGCATAGAAGTAAAAGGAATGCTGGAGGATGCTGAGCTTATACGTGGCAGGGTTGACGCGATTAATGTCACTGACCTGCAG
>JAQUAH010000141.1 GCA_028687345.1 Candidatus Omnitrophota bacterium
GTGTGCCTATGTCCGTAAAGGGGAAAGTTATAGGCGTGATTAATTGCTATACTCCCAAGCCATGCAATTTTAGCGATGAAGAAACCGAAGTTTTGACTACCATTGCCAATCAAGCAGCAGTAGCCATTGAGAATACGGAGTTGATAGTAAAAAGCAAGGTGATTGAGGAGGAGCTTGAAACGCGCAAAAGAATCGAGCGTGCCAAAGGTATTCTAATGCGCGATGAAGGATTAACTGAAGAACAGGCATATTTAAAAATTCGTAAGTATAGTATGGATAATCGCAAAACCATGCGCGAAGTAGCAGAGGCGATTATTTTGGCAACGGATATGAAACATGTAACCGGGGCTAAGTAGCCCAATTGCTCGAAAGGCAGATGTTGCCTTAATCCAAGTTGATTGATATAGGAAAAATGAGCAAAGTAGAAAAGGAGGAGCGAGATGAATTTAGGCAGGCCGAATGCAAATGATGCAACTGGGACGTTTAACCGGTCTAAAAATGTGGTACCAGGTTCGGGTATCTGTTCACGTTGTGTGGACGGATGTAAAGGGAATTGTGAAATTTTTAGAGCCGCGTTTAGGAGCCGGGAGGTAATTTACCCTGGTCCTTTTGGGGAAATGACTGCTGGAGCAGATAAGGATTATCCGGTGGATTACTCGCATTTAAATATTCAGGGCTATGCCTTAGGTGCAAAAGGTTTACCTCAAGATGCCTTGGGAAACCCTGATAATACCAAATTTCCCGATGTAGATACACAAACCCAATATGGTTGGAATTCTAAAGTAAAAATGAAGGTTCCTATTTTTACTGGCGCGTTAGGTTCAACGGAAATTGCCAGAAAGAACTGGGAGCATTTTGCGGTTGGAGCGGCTATTTCAGGCATTACCTTAGTCTGCGGAGAAAATGTTTGCGGAATTGACCCTGGATTAGAGCTAGATAATAAAGGTAAAATCAAAAGTTCCCCAGATATGGACCGCAGGATAGAAACATATAAGAGGTTCCATGAGGGATATGGCGAAATCCTAGTACAGATGAATGTAGAGGATACGCGTTTAGGTGTGGCAGAATACGTGCGCAAAAAACATAATTTGGAAGCCATAGAGCTAAAGTGGGGACAGGGAGCTAAGTGTATTGGCGGGGAGATAAAAGTAAAGAGTTTGGAGAGGGCGCTGGAATTGAAGAAGCGTGGATATATTGTTACGCCTGACCCAACGCAAGAGGCAATTCAGAAGGCGTTTAAAGACGGTGCAATCAAGGAGTTTGAGCGTCATTCCCGTTTAGGTTTTATTTCCGAAGAATCGTTTTTGGCCGAAGTCCAACGCCTACGGGATTTAGGGTTTAAGCGCATTACCTTAAAAACCGGTGCCTACTCCATGCGTGAACTGGCGATGGCCATTAAATATGCTTCTCTGGCAGAAGTCGACCTTTTGACCATTGACGGTGCGCCAGGAGGAACCGGGATGAGCCCTTGGCGGATGATGGAAGAGTGGGGAATTCCTACTTTTTATCTGGAAGCGTTAACTTATGAATTCTGCCAGAAATTAAGCAAGAAAGGAATGCACATTCCGGATATCGCCATTGCCGGAGGCTTTTCTACCGAAGACCATATTTTTAAAGTGTTGGCTATGGGTGCGCCCTACGTGAAAGCAGTTTGCATGGGCAGGGCATTGATGATTCCGGGAATGGTAGGCAAAAACGTCGGTAACTGGATTAAAGAAGATAAACTACCGGTCACAGTTTCAGAATATGGTAAGACCGAGAAAGAAATCTTTGTCTGTTACGAAGAGCTGGCTGAAAAATACGGTAAAGATATGAAGGATATCCCTCTGGGCGCGGTAGGCGTATATTCTTTTGTCCAGAAGATTAAAGTCGGCCTGCAGCAGTTAATGGCTGGGAGCAGGAACTTCAGGCTCGCTACCATTTCACGTAAGGACCTGATGAGCTTAACCGAAGACGCAGCGAAAGTTTCGGGTGTTCCTTATGTGATGGATGCTTATCGTAAGGAGGCAGAGGCGATTCTAAACGGCAAGGGAAATGGTAAGTTAAGGAACTCTGCTAATCACCGCCGATTAAAAGTTACGGTAGGGAGGTAGCCATGGCAAGGAAAGGATTGTGTAGCACTTGTATACAAGTTGAGACTTGTATTTTTCTTAAGGATCCACCTGTGTGGTGTTGCGAAGAATTTTCTAATGGCAATAACGTGCCAACAAGTTTTAAAAAAGCAAAGACAAAGAGAGTTGTCTTTCGCGAAGTAGCGACGGAAAGCGAATAAACAGTAGAGTATAAATACTAAATAGATAAAAATAAGGACTAAGGCGTCCGTAATTCCGATGACGGAAAATGGACGCCTTTTTTATTTTACGATAATGCTAAAACATATGTATTTCGAAAAGATTATTAAAAGATTACAACCGAAGTTGAGGGGGATAGCTTATAAACTAAACCGTAGATGCGGTTCCCTTAACGAAGAGGACCTTTATCAAGAGGGGCTGGTGTATCTTTGGGATAGTTTTAACCGCGGGCTTTTAGAGGATAAAACAGAAAGTTATATATTGCAGGGATGCTATTTTCATCTGAAGAACTATCTCAGGGTAAACCTCAAAAGGGTAAATTTTGTGAGCCTATGTTGTAAAGATAGCAGCGAAGAAGCCATAAAATTAGAAGATGTCTTAACCACCGATGAGTCTTACAAGTCTACTTATTTGGCTTATTTAAACGATAAATTACTTGCTGAGACAATCTTGAATAATGGTTTAACCCCGAAAGAAAAAAAGATACTTTGTTTCTATGCCCGGGGGCTCACTACCAGAGAAATAGGCAGGCGCCTTGGGGTTTCACATGTCAGCGTAGTAAAATCTACAAAGCGCATCCGGGAGAAATGCCTTAGGTATTTAGAAACGGATTAAGTTACCAAAACAGCAACTTTTTTACTTGTAGCGGTGTAAGGCGCAAGGTTTTAGCGCATAAGACAGAGGCGTTAGGCATATATAACGCCTTTTTTATTTTAAACTTAGTTTAAGACACGGGCGTCTTTTTAATCCAGGCTTGGATAAAAAGACGCCTTAATTTTTTGGAGGTCCGGTATCAAAAAGATCGAATGCATAAATTTTTTATCTTAACTTTTGCATTTTACATTTTGCGTTCTGGGTTTGTCTATGCTACTCCTTCAACTCACATCTGGGCGCCATCAACGGATATCCAGCCGTATAAGAAGATACACGTAACAGTTGATACCTATACCCCAACGACCGCTAAAGGGACAAACACTGATAACTATGACCAGCATAATTATGTGCAACAGGTATATGGGTTAACTTTTAGTTTATTATCCGACAAGCCCGAAGAAAACCTTTTTAGTAAGTTCTGGTCGCCTTTAGGAAAGATTATGGCCGAGTCAGGTTTTGATTATAAAAAGGGGTTTGGTTCTTTTTATGATTCAAATCCCTGGTATTTCCATTTCAAGTTTGGAGTACCCGAAGACGCTTACTTTAAAAATATGCCTGCTTTCGCTATTGGTTCTTACGATATGGGAACAAGGTCGCATAGAACTAACTATAATGTCTGGTATTTTAAAAGCGCCAAGACAGTTTCGCTGGGAAAATTCAATTTAGGCAGGTTTTCAGCGGGGTATTTTAATGGGAATGGCAGGCTTTTGCGTAATAAGAATGGCCTGCGGGACAATAACGGTCCGCTTTTGGCTTGGGAGCGTACCATGTCAGAGATATCTGACAGGCTTTGGCTTTGCATGG
>JAQUAH010000025.1 GCA_028687345.1 Candidatus Omnitrophota bacterium
AGGCATAATCATCTCCTTCTGGGCTGCGGCAGTGGCGATATCTACGCAGCGGGCGTAATCAGGCTTTGCTTTACCTTCCATTAAACCGACTATTTCTTTGAACTGCCTGCGCACCTCTACCACTATCTTACCGGCAGCCCTACCCACCGCACTCATGGTCATAGAACAAAAGAAAAACGGCAACATGCCCCCGATAAATAATCCCACTAAAACAGTAGGATTCATAAGGCTTAGATTCAGCTCTTTGCCATGTAACGCAACCTGGTCTTTATATGCGGCAATCAATGCCAGGGCAGTTAAGGCTGCTGAGCCGATAGCAAAACCTTTTCCTGTCGCAGCAGTAGTATTACCCAAAGCATCCAGTGCATCAGTTCTTTTTCTTACTTCGGGAGGCAAATGTGCCATCTCGGCATTTCCTCCGGCATTATCAGCAACCGGGCCGTAGGCATCAGTAGCTAAGGTTATTCCCAGCGTGGAAAGCATACCTACTGCAGAGATTGCTACACCATAAAGCCCGGGATTGGGATTGGCAATGGTTCCTCCTGATAAAAAGAAACTTAATAATATCGCAATACCCACAACAATAACCGGGATAGCTGTGGACATCATGCCTACGGCAAGGCCGCCGATAATTACGGTTGCCGGCCCGGTTAACGAGGCATCAGCAATTGAACGCGCAGGCTTAAAGCTGCTGGAGGTGTAAAATTCAGTGGAGAATCCAATTAAAACTCCGGCAATTAAACCTGAGAGTATTGCCCAGTAAACGCCTAAATTCTCCTTACCTAAAGTAAAAATTACTAAGGGCAGCGAAATTAATGCTACTAATACAGAACTAGTAATCACGCCTTTTCTTAATGCTGCCAGTAAAACACTCTGGCTTGCCTCTTCCCTGCTCTTTACAAAGAATGTGCCAACGATTGAAGAAACTACTCCTATCCCGGCCATTACCATAGGCACGGTTACCCCTGCTACGCCTAACCCAGCTGCTACTCCCAGGGCAGAGGTAGCTACTATTGAGCCCACATAGGATTCATAAAGGTCAGCACCCATACCTGCTACGTCGCCTACATTATCCCCTACATTATCAGCGATAACCGCAGGATTGCGTGGGTCATCTTCGGGTATGCCTGCTTCTACCTTACCCACTAAGTCAGCGCCTACATCTGCGGCTTTAGTAAAAATCCCGCCTCCCACGCGCGCAAAAAGCGCCTGGGAACTGGCGCCCATACCAAAACAAAGCATGGTTGAGGTAATTGCTGTAATTTTATCCGTCCCTATGGGGATGGGATGCGTTGAATAATACCAATTAAGGAGATAGTACCAAAAACTTAAATCTAATAATCCAAGTCCGACCACTGTTAACCCCATTACTGCGCCGCTGGAGAAAGCCACGCGTAAGCCCGAATTAAGGCTTTTAGCAGCAGCTGCAGCAGTGCGATTCGAAGACTGCGTGGCGATACTCATCCCGATAAAGCCTGAAAGCCCGGAAAAGAACCCTCCGGTTAAGAAAGCAAATGGGACAAAGATAACAAGATAGTTCTTCAAGGCCATAAATAGCAGGATAAAAAATACGACAATGAAGAATAAAGATACGCCTAAATATTGCCTTTTAAGGTAAGCCCTTGCACCTATCCTAACTGCCTGGGCAATCTCTTTCATTTTTTCATTGCCTTCATCCTTCTTTAAAATAGAAAAAGCAAGATACGCAGCAAAGAAAAGTGCCAGTAATGAACCGATGGGCGCTAACAGTAATAAGCCTGACTCTAACATCTTAGGATTGCTCCTTTCTTGAAAAACAATTAACTTTATTTTTTAAAACAGGGTAACATAAAAACGTAAAAAGTCAATACAATTTGGCACCGTTAACTTCTCTTTCTCTTCTATAACTTCTCCTTATCCGTCTATTACATCATCCTTCTCAGAGAAAAAAGAGGACATTTTTCTTATTATAATATAGGTATTAAGGATGAATAATATAACTAAAATTACTCCTATCAGCAACCATATAATCGGCTTAAAAAACAGCAAGCCAAAGAACAGATTAACCAATATGAGGGACGGAATAAGGCACCCTAACTGCCCCATTAAATAAAGTGATTTATTTTTAGGCTTCTTTATCAAAATCCCTCCCAATGAAGCAGAGTTCCCAAGCCTCTTTTCTCTGCAACTTTAAAATTATCTTTTGATTTGGGGTACCCCAAGGAAATCAAGCTTACTAGTTTTAACGAGGCAGGGGCTTTCAACAGGCTGCCAATCAGGGGCACATACGGCTTTTTGTCTCCGGCAACCCAGCAAGAGGCAATACCCAAAGCAGTCGCTGCAATCAGTATATTCTGAGTGGCAGCGCAGCCGTCTTCAAGGTAATACTTGGTTTCAGAACAGAATACGGCGATGCAGGCTGCGGCGCCTGAAATAAACCTTCCGTTCTCGGCAAGTTCAGCAATTTTTTTTAAGGTTGTTCTTTCAGTTATCACTACAAATTCCCAGGGTTGTACGTTTCTTGCCGTGGGCGCAAACCTTGCCGCATCCACTATACTCTCCAGGGCCTCTTTGGGAATAGGTTTATCCTTATATTCCCGTACGCTTCTTCGCTTTTTTATGGCATCTAACACGTCCATATTTTTCCTCCTCATCCCCGGCTAGGGACGGTTCTTGATCCGTTCGGGGGACGGTTCTGTATCCGAAGCAGAGAGTGTCCCTCCCGTGTAGGAGGACACTCTTGAGATTATCTCTAGGGACACACTTGCGAACGAATTGAGAACCGTCCCATGAACAAGTTGAGAACCGTCCCTATCAAGAAATTATTTCCTGAATTCCCTTAGGTATGGCTTTAGGCCTTAAGGTTTTATCTACGCAGACTAAAATTGTTTTAGCTTTGGCAACCGCCTGTTTATTTTGATTCTTGATTTCGCAATCGAATATAAGCCTGACAGGTGAAATATCGCTAATACGGGTATCAATTTCGAGCGTATCGCCGTAAAAGGCCGGCAATTTGTAGTCTATTTCCTGACGGCTGACCACAAACAGAGTACCTTCTTTAGCGAGTTCTCCAATGGAAATTCCTCTTTGCGCCAGGAATTCAGTGCGCGCCTCTTCAAGAAATTTTAAATAATTAGCATAATAAACCACTCCCCCGCAGTCTGTATGGTGATAATAAATCTTTACTTTCATTTTTATTACTCCTCTTTAAGTTTGTAAATGCTTCTGCGAATAAGGATTAATGAACGCAATGAAACTTTCATTTGAAGAGCCAGTTTTTTTAGGTGGGTTTTCTGTAAGAACGTTTATGCAGGAAGCAATTGTTTAATCTTTTTCAATAACTGCACATCGTCAAAAGGTTTTAAAAGATAATCCTTTATTCCTTCAATAGCAAAGAGGTCTTTCATCTCGGTCTTGCCGGTTAATATAATAATAGGTATATTCCTTAAATTATCGTCTGCCTTAATTTCTCTCACAAAGGTAAATCCGTCTTTTTTAGGCATCATAATGTCCAAAAGGATTAAATCTGGTTTTTCATTCTTTGCCTTTTCTAAACCCTCATCTCCATTTGAAGCTGTAAATGCTATATAGTTATCAGCTTCAAGCCTTAACTTAAGCACCTGTAACATTTCTACTTCGTCATCAATTATAAGTATCTTTTTTTTATCCATTTTACCTCCATTTTCTATAACAATTTCTAAAAAACATTCTTAACCGCATGACTGTAAATTGCATGCATATTATAAAACTATCCTTATTTTAACAGAAGCATCCATAAATACAACAATTATGCTTCCCTTACAAATATTTTTTAAAATTATATCACAATATAGATGTTATGCAAAGAACTCTCTGAGAGAAATCAGGTCAAGTTTAAGGACCTTGGATTTAAACCCTCAGGTATTTTCTGGAGAGACCGATAATAAAGACAGGTATAACAAATAAACCGCAAAAAGCCTCGATTATTACAATCAATTTGTTGAAACCTACCGGAGTAATATCGCCAAACCCCACTGTAGTAAAGGTAACCGCGCTAAAATAGAATGCCTCAAAAAAGGTCGGGTTAAAAACTGCTTCTCCCCTGGCTAACTGGCCCTGGGTATAAAAAAGGGCTGTCAAAAAAACCAGAAAAATAGCTGTAAAAAACGCGCGCGCAGGACGTTCCCCATACCCCCAGAGCAAAGAAGAAAATGTTAAAGTAATCAACTCGAAAATCATCTTCCAACCGGCTCTTCTTCTCTTCTCCTTATTCGCGCTGATGCGGAATACTTTCCCTGGGATAAAAAGGCTAAGCAAAAGGAATTTCCTAAAGCACTCTTTGGAGGCATAAAAACATTCGGAATAATTTATAAACTCCATATCCCGCTCGTAACTTATGGCAGCATACCTATAGAGCAAAGAGGCGTATTCCAGGTCATGTGCAGCCTCTGCTTCATGCGCAGCATCCTGGTATGCCCTGGCAGAATTGTAAAAAGCCTCCTCTCCTGACTTCAGTGCCCAGGAACTTGCGGCTGAGGCGAAGCATAATGCAGATTCTTTATGGCTCCCTTGATTCCTGTAGATTTGGGCCGCATCCTCAAAAGATTCGTAAGCCTGCTGGAACTTACCCCCCAGAAGAAGTTCCTGCGCATTCTTTTCTAATATCTTGGGTTCATCTTGCATAGCTATTGTGCGCCCCCTTAGTTTACTCTTGGCTCTTTAAGACAATAAAGGTAATATCGTCATGCAGAGGCTGGCGGCCTGAAAACCCGAATAAGGCCGATTCTATATCTTTTGACAACTCGGCGGCTGTGAGCCGGGAGCTTTTTAAAATAATGTTCTTGATGTTGGCGAGGCCGAATTCCTGATTTCTCTTATCCCTGGCCTCGGAAAGACCATCGGTAAATACAATAATCTCATCGCCCTCTTCCATATTAAATATTACTTCTTTATATTCTATATCCTCCGTTATCCCTAAAGGCAAATCCGCTGAAAGCTCTATCTCCAGAATCCTCTCTTCGCCCCTCCTGTGCAACAACAGCGGTGAGTGTCCTGCGGAAGAAACAGAGACCTGTTTTTTCTCAATATCGATAATTATATACATGCAGGTAACGAATCTTCCGGAGAATTTTCCATAAAACTCCCTATTCATACGGTTTAATACCTCAGGAGAATTAGGATACTGGCGGGAAAATATCCTAAAAAGAGAAATAGTCTGCGCCATAATCAGGGCTGCCGGGACGCCTTTGCCGGAAACGTCTCCTATAAAGACTCCGATTTTTCTTTCATCAATTACAAAGACATCATACAAATCACCGGCTACGAACTTCGCCGGTTGCAAAAAAGAAGAGATATCTAATCCGTGAAAATTACTGATTTCTGCTGGCAAAAAACTTCTCTGAATGGCGCGGGCAATATCCAGCTCTTTCTCTAAAAGCTGCCTCTTTTTATTTTCATCGATAAACCTGTAAAATGTTGAGCAGGTATATGTGAAGAAGATAATCAAGATAGGCAAAAATAAGTCTATCCAGAGCCCGTAAACAATAAACAGGCAGAGAGAGATGAGGAAATACAGTAAGCCGAGTAGGGAATTTGCCAAAAATGCCCTCAAGGGCGCAAGCTTCAAACAGGCATATAGGCTCAGGAAGAAAACAGCCAGATTAATGAGGAGAGTAAAAATTAACCCTGTGTCCCTGATAAATTTCCGGTTGAGCAGGCTGTTGAATACGCTTGCCTGCAGACCCAGCATGGGACAGATATTTTCTAATGGCGTGGCCCTTAAATCCGATGTACCAACGGCAGTAAGACCGATAAAACAGGCCTTATCTTTAATTACGGATAAATCTAAGGTTGGCTTGATTCCGCGTTTCTTTTCCGAATATGACTTGAGTATTTCAAAATAGGAAAAGTGCTTAAAGGATCTGCTCCATTTATCGGGATAGTTAACCACAAAACCACCGTTCTCTAGAACCGGAGGGGAAAGCTTATTGTCAATGGTTACCCTGCCTCTCTTGAATTCTAAATTCCGCATATCTAGGCCTAACCAATCAGCGGCTGCCTTAAGCCCCAGAGAAGGAACAAACTGGTCGCCGTCTTTTATAAACAGGGGTATGGTCCTTGTTTTTCCGTCGCCGTCTACAAAAACATTAATATGCCCGACTCCGGCAGCATAATCTTTTAAGCTCCTGCACAGATCAGCAAGCAAGGCGGATTTTTTAAATGGAAGGCGGTCTCCTCTCTGCGGCTGGTGAACATAATATGCTAAAGGGAGGTAGACGTTACCTGCATTTTTTATTGAAACGGAAAATACATCGTCATATTGCGTCGGCTCGCTGAAAAGGATATCAAAAACAATTATCTTTGCCCCTTCTTCCTTTAGAACATCTACCAGACTAGCATGGAAATCCCGCGGCAGCGGCCAGTTTTTTAAATTCCTCAGTGTATCATCGGATATCTCAATTACAATGATATCCTGCGTTATGTCAAGCGGCGGCCTTAACTTAAACCGCAGGTCAAGGAAAAGCAGTTCATAATTATTGAGTGGCTTAAGGATGGATAAAAGACAGATTATTACCGCACTAAAGAAGATTACCCATGATTTTGACGGGACATTTGAAAGGAATTTCATGCATTAGAAATTGTACTGCCACCCGCAGGTGAATATGTTTTCGGTGTATTTTTCCAATGGGTCTTTGGAAACATCATCGCGATAGGTGTAAAATATGGATACGAGATTGTTTTTGCTTAACTTATACCTTATGCCGAAGAGTGCGGAATATATATTCTCCTTCTCCTTGTCTGTGGCCAGGCTGACCAGGCGGGAGTGATAAGCCCTCCTGGTGAAGCTGAATCTTGAAATAAGCGAAATGTCTCTGGAAAGCTTATAATTAAGGTTGGGGGAAAATTCATAGGCCTTATAATCGTAGTAATCTAAATACCTGGCATTAGAATCGTTCATGATGAACCTGGTCCTAAAACCCAAAAATACCTTGGGCGTCAAAGTCGAACCTATACTGTATTCTATAACCTGCCTTTTATCTACGAGCTCTTTATCCTGATAGGTGCTTATCGTATCCGCAAGCGCCTTCCTGTCAAGATGAGCCTTTATGCCGTATTCGAAAAGAAGCTGCTGGTATAACTTGCGTGAAATATTATGTTTAATGTAAAATGGGAACTTATGAAAAAGGAAATCTCCGTCTTCATCTTTATTGTGTTGATAAAAAAATACATCCAGATTATAACCTGTGCCTATAACAAAGGAGGATATTTTCTTATCGATTATAAACTTAAGATGGTTCAAGATATTTGAGGCAGCGGTGATTTCGTTATAATTCAAGACATCCAAGTCATAGGTAAAAATAAATCCAAAGGAGTTTCTAAGCGGCTTCTTAAAATCAAAGGTGTAGAGGAATTCCTGGAACAGGTCTCCTTTCCTTACCGGGCTTAAATTTACGTTGCTGTCATAGCCAAAAAATATTCCTGCGCTTGAGAAAAATTTGAAGTTATCAGGTTTTTTGAGCAGCTTACCGCTACGCAGGAACTTTCCTTCTTTATCCTCTTTTTCCTGAGAGAAAGAAAGGTTAGCCGATATTGAAAGCTGGATTAACATAATTAACGAAAGTAAATAAATATATCTGCGCCACATAATTTCTCCTTTTTGACTGCGCTAATGCCACTATCTATCTATGGGTATCTGTTTGTCCCCCATCATCGTCCTGGCTTCCCCCAGAAGGCTGCAGATTTTCTGTGTCTCTTCTGCGGACTTCATCAACCATATCACTGTAGTCTTCGCGCTGTTCTTGCTTGATATCTTCCAGAGAACCGGTATCGTAAACTTCTTCGGTATCATCGCCTCTTAATTCATGTATATAATCCATAAAATTATTCCACTGCAGGTAATCCGCATCGGTTAAAGGAAATAATTCCCCCAAAGAACCGCCGGCTGATATGTTAATCCCCCAGCCGCTGGATAAATCCTTTTCTCTAGTTACGCCGCCTGCATTATCTAACCCCTGCATATAAACCGTATCTACGAAACAAAGCGCTGAAGAGGCGTTATTAAGGTATTGCATAGTCCAACCTGTCCCTCTTGCACCGGCTATTGCAGTTGGGGTCCTGACCTGGAATTCTTCTGATTTTGCTAAATTCTCGATTAGGGTAAAGACTCTTCCCTCCCGGAGGAAAATGTTCCCGGGTTTTATCTCTTCCAGCTTTATCTGTGAATTTTCATCTATGCTCAGGATATTCCTTAATTCTTCATCAAAGGCCAATGTGCACTTGGATTTGGCCTGGGTTTTAAGCTCTGATTGCTTATCCAGAAACATATTTATCTTTGCTGGCGTCCAATCATGGCTTGTATCTACTCTTACCAGGACCATGCCCTGCACATCAATAACCTTGGCTACCTGCGCAAAGACTAAAACCGGTAAGAAAAATATCTGTAAGATCACCAAACACAATAATGTTCTTTTCATCTTTTCTCTCCTTAATTTCATTTATTTTTTTTGCGGTTTTTCCTTTGTCTTGAATAGGAGCTTCCAGGGATGGCTTTTGATATCGGCGCTGAAATCCTCGAAATTCTTGGAAGTTGCCTCCAGGTTTTTTATAATTGAGGAGACATTGCCTTTGTTGTCATCCACGGTATTATTAAGACTTACCACTAGCTTATTCACCTGCTGGCTGATATCCTTAGAGATGGTCTGCGCTTCCTGCAGTAGCGCATCCAGATCCAGGTACGGCTTTCCTTCCAGTATTGCTTCCGGCTCTATAAAATCTCTGCCATTAGAAGAAGCGATATGGATATATTTTTCACCCATCAGACCGAGTGTTTTTATGGTGATTACGGGATTTTCCCTGATTTTTGCCTCCTTATTTACCCAGAGCTTAAGCGTAATCTGTGTACGGTCATTATCATAGGAAGGCTTTATATCGTCAACCTTGCCTATCTCTAATCCATTAAGCATCACCGGGGCCTTCTTCTCAAGTCCGGCGACTTCGTTAAATACAACATAGATATGATAACCTTCTTTTTTGATATTCAGCTTGCCCGTTGAATAAGTAAGGTAAACCAGGCCTAGGACGCATAAAATTACGAACAGGCCAACTTTAAACTCATTAGTAATTTTTTTCATGATCTTCCTCTTTCCTCAATTATAAATCTAAAACATCTTCCATGCCTATATCTTCTCGGAAAAAATCTATCGGCCCTGAAGGACTGCCGTTTATAAACTGCCTGATATACTCATTCTTGGAATTCCGGATATCCTCTGGTGTGCCAACTTCCACAACTTTTCCCTTATGAATCATGGAGATCCTGTCTGCAATTTCAAAGACGCTGTGCATATCATGGGTTACAACTACAGATGTAATCATCAGTTTGACGCTTAGGTCCTTAATCAGCTTATCGATTACTCCTCCCACTACCGGATCAAGGCCGGAGGTAGGCTCATCATAGAAAACTATTTCAGGATCTAAAGCTATGGCCCTGGCTAAACCCACGCGCTTTCTCATCCCGCCGGAGATCTGAGAAGGGTAATATTCCTCATAGCCGCGCAATCCCACCAGGGAAAGTTTCATCTTGATAATGATTTTAATGATTTCTTCGGCTAACTGTGTATGCTCCCTAAGCGGCAGGGCAATATTCTCCTCTACGTTAAGTGAGTCCAATAACGCAGAATACTGGAAGGTCATCCCGAAGGTTTTTCTTACCTCATCCAGCTCTTCGGAAGAAATCTTCGCAATATCTCTCCCTTTTAACGCAACACTCCCCTTATCCGGCCTGATTGCCCCTGTCATCAGCCGCAATAAAGTACTCTTACCTGAACCGGAACACCCCATAATTACGAAGGTCTCTCCGCAATAAATATCTAGATTAACATCATCTATCACGGTTTTACCCTGGAAGAATTTAGAAACATTCCTCAGGGAGATTATGGACTCGGCTTTGCATTCTTTGACGCTCATATCTTGGAAAAATAGAAGATGGCTGTAATAATACAATCTACTAGAATGATTAAAATGAAGCTAATCACGACACTTCTGGTAGTCGCCTTTCCGACTCCTTCTGCGCCACCCCTGGTATTCAAGCCCTCGTAGCATCCAATCAAGGCAATAATCATCCCGAAGGCAAATGACTTTATTAAACCCGTATAGATATCTTTAAGCTCCAGATATTTAAAGGTTGTCTGCATATACAGGTCAGGATTTATATGCAGACTCCCTGTGCCTACCAAATATCCTCCTAATATCCCGGCAAGATTGCCAAGAATAGTAAGGGCGGGCAACATCAGTAACAAAGCAAGAAATCTTGGTACTACGAGAAATCTGGTCGGATTTATTGCCATTGTCTCTAAGGCTTCAATCTGCTCCGTCACCTTCATGGTTCCTAACTCTGCAGAGATGGCTGAACCGGCCCTGCCTGCTACTACCAACGCCGTAAGCACTGGGCTGAGTTCCCTGCACAACGAAATAGCTACCAAAGAGGCAACGTAAAGAACAGCTCCCATCTTCTGTAACTGATAGGCAGTCTGCATTGCCAGGACAATACCGGTAAATATATCCACGAAGACAACAATGATTATTGAACGCAACCCAACAAAGACCATCTGCTGGAAGATACTCTGACGCCGTGAAAATTTTCCTTTGAATGGCCCGAATACTATCCAGTAAAAGATGTCAATAAAAAGAAAAATTACACCTTTGAACCACTTCAGATATTCGATAATAACTATTCCAATTTCAGAAACCATTTAAAAATCCTTTAAAGCCGCTTCCCGGTTGTCAAAGATTTCAAAAAGCTTATGCAGCTTTGTAACCTCAAAAATATTCTTGACCTTCTGCTCCATATTGCTGAAACGCAAAGCCCCGCCTATCTTTTTTAAACGCTGGAACATTTCAATTAAAGTAGCGAGGCCGGAGCTATCAATATAAGAAACTCCCGAAAAATCCACTACCAGCTTCTTTTCGTTTCTTTTAATCAGTCCATCAAACGCCTTCCGTAAATCTGGAGAGTTATTTATATTAATTTCTCCTTCTAAAATACAGATGACCGCATCATTAAGTTTTTCTTCTCTGATTTTCACTCTCCGCCTCCTTTTTAAGGAATTTTACCATTTTTATAGTCCTGCCGCAATCAAGAAACTCAACTTTATCCATTAATTTCTTAATCAAGAATATGCCTCTTCCGTTTAATTTTGTCAAATTCTCCGGACGGGTGGGGTCTGCAATATTATTAAAGTCAAAACCCCTGCCTAGGTCAGTTACTTTTATGACCAAAGAACCACCTTCTTTCTGGGCGCTTACTTGCACAAATATATCCGGATTCAGCTTGTTACCGTGCTTTATAGCATTAATTAAGGCTTCTTCGAGTGATAATCTAATATTAAAAACCTCCTCTTCCTCTAAGGGAAGGCATTCTATCTTTTTAATAAATGCCGAAACAAACACAGGCACCCCTTCTAAGCTGGAAGCTAATTTATCTATAAATATCATTTTTAAAAAAGCGATATTTCTATCTTTGGTTTAAGATAAAGGAATGCCTGCCTTTATTGTGCAGCGCGGCAATAAGGGCAAATTTTCCAGAGCGTATCTAGTTTCTTGCCGCATTCTTTGCATTCCTTGGGGGTGAGGTCCTGCTGGCAATAAGGACAGATAGAGAATGATAATTCCAGTGTTTTACCGCAGCGCGGGCAGTTAAAGGCTGTCTCTTTTTCTTCATAGGTTACCCGTAAGACTTCTTCAAAGGTAGTAATCCCGGCAAGCGCCTTGGCAATGCCATCCTCTCTTAGGGTCCTCATCCCGCTCATCTTTCCTATATCCATTAAAACCTTTTCCGATATCCTGTCGGTGATTTGGTTTTTTATCTGCTGCTCCATTTTTAAGATTTCAAATATAGCTATCCTGTCTCTATAGCCTGTTTTGTTGCATAAATTGCACCCTACTGCCTTGTATATAGTTTTACCGGCGATATCCTTTTCGCTAATCCCCAGTTTATCCAATAAGCTTGCATCGGGCTGGCCAGGAATTTTACAATCATTGCATAGTTTTCTCACTAACCTTTGAGCTATAATGCCTACAACTGACTCGGCAATCAGGTAAGGCTCTATACCCAGCTCCATTAACCTGATGATGGAACTTGCTGCGCTATTTGTATGCAGGGTGCTTAAAACCAGATGCCCTGTCAGTGCTGACTCAAAAGCTATCTGCGCGGTTTCCCGGTCTCTTACCTCTCCAACTAATATAACGTCCGGGTCCTGCCTAAGTATGGAACGTAAACCCGAAGCAAAAGTTACGCCTGCGCGTTCATTAACCTGAACCTGATTAATACCGTCTATGGCATATTCTACCGGGTCTTCAACTGTAACTATATTCTTGGTCCTTGATCTAACCTGGCCTATTGCTGCGTACAGAGTGGTGGTCTTTCCGCTTCCGGTAGGGCCGGTAACAAAAACCGTTCCCTTTGTATACTGTAAAAATGAATTTAAGAGGTCGTGGGTCTCCTGGTCTATTCCCAGTTTCTTTAGATCCAGGGGCAGCTTTGATTTATCTAAAATACGCATTACAACTTTCTCTCCGTAAATAGTCGGCAATGTTGAAACACGCAGGTCAATATCTTTTTCGTGCCTCTTAATACGCACCCTGCCGTCCTGCGGCGCCCTCTTTTCCGCTATATCCAGCTCCGAAATTACTTTTATGCGGGAAATCAATGCTTCCTGGATGTATTTAGGTATATCTGTACGGTCATGAAGTATCCCGTCTATGCGAAAGCGCACTGCGACGTTGTTAATCTGCGGCTCGATGTGTATATCGCTGGCATTGCTTTTGATAGCGTCTGCAAACACAAAGTCTAAAAGCCGGATTATAGGGGGTTGATTGCTTTTTTTAAGGATATCCACGATATTTTCCGAATCCCCTACTTCCTCTCCGATTTCCTCTTTATTCCTTTCCGTAGCGACATCCTTTAGGGTATTAAAAATAAGCTCGTCAATTTTATAGTATTCATTTATAGATTTTTCTATGGCCGACTGCATGGATGTCATCACTTTGATATTGTATCCGGTTACTGCCTTGATGTCATCTATGGCAACTATGTCTAACGGATTAACCATCGCTACGCTAAGGGTATCATTTGATATTTTATCTATAGCTATGAGAGTATGCTTCATTGCGATTTCTTCCGGAATAAGGTTGACTATTGCCGGGTCAAGCGCCATATGGGCAAGGTCTACAAATGAAACTCCCAATTGAAAACCCAGGGTCTCGCAGAGCTGCTTTTCGTTAATTACTCCCATTTCTATTAAAACCTTGCCCAGCTTTTCCCCTGATTTCTTCTGCACTGCCAGGGCAGAATTAAGCTGCTCGGCAGTAATCAACTTTGCCTTTATGAGAAGGTCCCCTAGCCTGATTCTTTCCCTCTGCAGAGAATCTCCCTGTTTTTCCATATTCTCTACTCCTTAAAACAACATTTATAAACTCTCTACGTATCTATTATAGAAAGTTTTCCTGTTAAATCAATGGTATTCTTTGCTCCTAATTCACTCATTCCTGCCGGAGGTAATTGCGGTTATTTTGTAAAAGAAATTTAGAAAGCGAAGTTGCGATGAGTTCATGCCCGATTACAGAAGGATGAAAGTCTAAGAGTAATGTATTGGTTTCCCCCTGAAAAATCCCGGAAATGTCTATAAAGGCTATGCCTCTTTGCTCAAGTAATATCTTTAAATCTTGTAAATTATTAGATAAAAATCCCCTATTACTATACGGCTGAAAAACAATAAGGAATTTACTGTATATCTTTCTGCATTGTCCTGCAAACAATTCGATAAACTTAGAGGATAACTGCAGGCTTTCTGCGTTAATCGTAGCACTACGAGATGCTATTGTAAGATTGAACCTTCTTCCAATAAACCCGGCCAGGTAACTTTTCCTAAAATCAAAAAATATGTCCTGCCAATTTCGGTAGAATAAGTACCCTGGCTGGGCTACAGGAACAGGGATAGCCTCAAAGACAAGTCTATTTTGGGTTATCTTAAATTTGGGCTTGCTGCGTCCGCTCATCCATCTGTATAAACTTACCCTAGCAATATCATAAGGTATTATGGCAAGGATCACAATATCAGGCTTTAAGTCCTGTTTTTCCAGAAACCATAGATACATCTGGTCAATGCCATAAGCAGAAACGCCCATATTAATCACCTGGTAAGGAAAGCCGCCCTCTTTCAATTTCACCTCTAGCCTTTGCGGCCAGGCATCGTCGCCTGCCACGCCATCGCCAAAGGTAAATGAGCAACCCAGGGCAAAAATCTTTTTCTGGTTAACATCGTATTCCTTTTTTGACCTAAAGCCATCGTTATTGATGAAAACAGGTATATCCCCATAAGCGTGACGAACTATTTTATCCGGAATATGTTTCCAACCTAAGAGAGGGTCGTATTCATTCCAGAATTCTTCCGGTGGATGCCAGATTTTGCTGACTCTAGCATCGGTGAGCAAGTAATGGAAGCGGAAAATAACCTCCAATGCAAGAAGCGTTATAAGTATGCTGCAGATAACAATACAAAGGTTTATATAAAACTTTAAAGAAAATCTTTTCTTTTTATCCTTCAGTATTTCAGCACCTCCACCGATATATCCGTATTGGGGAATAAGCGCTCTTTGGCGCTTGCCTGGCCCAGGAAAATCTCCAGGTTATCGAAACTGTCAAAAATTGCCGAAGGCCTGCCTTTTTCCCCTTCCTCGTAACTGCGGCTGATTTTATTAATCTGATAATTTGCAATATGGATTTTAAATCTGCAGTCCTTTATAAAATCTGCAAAGTCTGCCCTGGTAATGTTGGTGACCAAATTGCCAAAATGGTCAACATAAACAATCTTTCCAATCAGTTTGTTTTTTAATCTCCTGGCTAGCGGCAAGGCTAAATGTTTTATTGTTTCTACTCTTCTTCCAAAGGCGCCGATTCTTTCCCCTAAGGAAAGATGCGCTGCTATCGGAGCAAAAACGTCGCGTCCGTGAAATGTGTCGGATACGGGTTTTAAGAAGTACCTGTCATTGGTTATCTCAACTATTTTCTTAGGGCCTTCTCCTTTAAGTGCGGGGCTTAAAACTCCGTTATCGGGTGCAACAAAATAATAATCTTTGGTTTTAACCAGGAGTTTTCTTCTTTTTGAGCCTACGCCGGGGTCAACAACTACTAAATGAATTGTGTCTTTGGGGAAATACTTAAAAGAACTTTGAAGTAAAAATGCAGCCTCGAATATATTTTGCGGGGTTACATTGTGGCTCAGGTCTACGATTTTGGCCTGAGGATTTATCTTTAAGATTACACCCTTCATTACCCCCGCGAAATTATCCTTATCGCCGAAATCGGTTAACAGGCTAATGAAGCGCATTTTTCATCCAGGGAAGCCATTTAAACATGTGACTCAAAAATAATTCACAATAATAC
>JAQUAH010000142.1 GCA_028687345.1 Candidatus Omnitrophota bacterium
GCGCCTGGAGAATCTATTAAGTAAATATAAGCCTGATAGCGAGGTATCCAGGTTAAATAAACTGGGTGAATTACAGGTGAGCAAAGATACTTTGTATATCCTCAAAAAAGCTAAAGAGCTCTTGCAGGCAACCGACGGCGCTTTTGATATTACTGTGGCACCTCTTGTGGACCTGTGGGGTTTTACTGATAAACGATATAGCGTGCCGCAAGATGAAGAAATTAAAAAAAGCCTGCAGCTGGTAGGTTCTGATAAAATTAGCTTTGACAAAATAAATAATGTGGTAAAATTTAGTGTCTCCGGAATGAAAATAGACCTCGGAGCAATTGCCAAGGGTTATGCTTTGGATTGCGCAGGCAGCAAACTTAAAGAAAAAAATATCAACAATTGCCTAGTCAATGCAGGAGGCCAGATACTCTGCCTGGGGGATAAGTTTGGCAAACCCTGGGATATTGCCGTACGCAATCCCAGGGGGAAAGACTACTTGAGGATTTTAGAATTGAAAGACAAAAGCGTAGCAACCTCTGGTGACTACCAGCAATATTTTTTAAAAGGGAATAAGCGCTATGCGCATATCTTAAATCCTAAAACAGGCTACCCGGTTGATTCAGGCGTAATTTCGGCAACAGTCATTGCAAATGATGGTTTAACCGCAGATGCCCTGGCTACAGCTATTGTTGTTTTGGGAAAAGACAAGGGAGTGTCGCTGATAAAAAGATTTCCAGGCATAGAAGCGCAGATAACAGAAGAAAAAGATCTCAAATGAAGGCCAAGCTTACATGTTCAAAATACTAGATAAAAAAATCTTAGCAAAAGATGTAATTAAGATTACCATAGACTCGCCTACGGTTGCCGAAAAGGCGCAGGCAGGACAATTTGTAGTAGTGGTGATTGATGAAAAGGGTGAGCGTATCCCCTTAACATTAGCAGATTGGGACCGTAAACTCGGCACTGTTACGCTTATTTTCCAGACTGTAGGCTTTACTACCAAGAGATTAGGAGCTTTAAATACCGGAGATAAAATAGAACATTTACTAGGGCCTTTAGGCCACCCTACTGAACTAAAAAAACTTGGTACGGTTGTCTGCATAGGCGGAGGCGTAGGGGTAGCTGAGGTTTATCCCGTATCAAGGGCGTTTAAGGAAGCCGGCAACCGTATAATCGGCATTATCGGTTCCCGCTCAAAAGAGCTACTTATCCTGGAAGATGAAATGCGAGGGATTTGCGATGAATTATTTATTACTACTGATGATGGCACTTATGGCCGCAGGGGGCTGGTTACCGATATTTTAAAGGAATTATTTACCGTTGTTGAAAAATCAACTCATACCAAATATCCGGATTTAGTTTATTGCATAGGCCCGGTTTTAATGATGAAAGCAGTTTCCCGGCTGACCAAAGATTATGCAGTTAAAACCGTAGTGAGCCTTAACCCCATAATGGTTGATGCCACAGGGATGTGCGGAGCCTGCCGGTGCACGGTAGGCGGCAAGACAGTCTTTGGTTGCGTAGACGGCCCGGACTTTGACGGCCACTCAATAGATTTTGACGAATTGGCAAAAAGATTAAAATTATTTAAAAGCGAGGAAGAAAAGAAAAATGAAGAATTCCATACGTAAAAATATAAATGTCTTTGCTTTAATTTTACCTGAAATAAGAGAATTCATACAATCGAAGGGTTTTAACGGATTGAAAGGCTCACTTAGGAATATACAATCCATGGATATTGCAGAGGGATGGAAATATCTGGAGCCAAAAGAAAAAATAATTGTTTTTAAATTATTAGGCGCTAAAAAGTCCGTTGAGGTATTTGAGAATTTGAGGCTTCCGGAACAGTCATATATTCTGAATAATCTGGATAATGCAGAAGTTACCCAGGTTATTAATGAAATGGCACCTGATGAAAGAGCTGATTTATTCAAGGAATTGCCTAACAGGGTAGTGAGGAAGCTTTTTCTGCTTGTTAATAAAGAACAGGCACAAGATATCCGAAGCTTAATGGTGCATAAAGAAGGCACCGCAGGAAGTTTAATGACTACAGAATTCGTGGAACTTAAAAAAGATATGAGTGCAAGGCAGGCGATGCTTTCTATCCAGGAGAACTTGAGGGCTGAATATAGAGAAAATATCTATTCAGTTTTTGTTACCGATGAAAACCATAAATTAATAGGGCATATTGCCCTGCAAGAACTTTTAAAAGCTCCTACTGATATTCTCGTTAAGGATATTATGGCCAGCGCCAATTACATAAAGATTGACGTCAATGCAGATACAAAAGATGTGGCGAATTGGTTTAAGAAATATGACCTTTTGGACGTGCCTGTGGTAGATAAAGATAATGTATTGTTGGGTATAATTACCGTAGATGATGTTATGGAGACAGTAGAAAAGGAGGCAACGAAAGATATTTACGAGATAGGTAAGATGGATGCAAGGGGTGGTGAGATAATTAGCTACGCGCGGGCCTCTATTTTAGAATTGGTCAGAAGGCGCGCAGGCTGGCTTGTACTTTTGCTGATTTTTGATTTTTTAACCGGAACTGTATTGAAAAATTTTGAGCATACCTTGAGTTCAGTCGTAGCCCTTACGTTTTTTATACCGATGCTTTTAGATACCGGAGGCAACGCGGGCGCTCAGACCTCAATTACAATTATCAGGGGCCTTGCAACAGGAGATGTGAATTTTAAAAACGTTTTCAAGGTGGTAAAATTAGAATTTATGGCTGCTTTATTGATGGGCGTAATTGTGGGTAGCGTTGCCTTTGGAAGGGCATTTCTCTTACAAAAAGATTTTATGCTGGCCATAGTAGTGGGTTTGACTATGCTTATTATTGCAATCCTGGCCATTGCCACAGGGATATTTTTGCCTCTTTTTTCCAAAAGAGTCGGCCTTGATCCTGCTGTTTTAGCAGGCCCTATCACTACCAGTATTGTTGATGTGTTAGGACTGATTATATATTTTAAAGTAGCCCAGATGTTTATACCGGCTTTAAGATTTTAAAAATGCGTAAAGACATACCCAAACAGCCAGCCAAAGAGCGTATTAAAAATTTTTTTGAAGTTGCTTTGGGTTTTTCCAAAGAAGAAGCAGAAAAAGAAGCCAGCCGCTGCCTGCAATGCAAGAACCCCCTTTGCGTTAAAGGCTGCCCCGTAGAGATAGATATCCCCAGCTTCATTAAATTAATCAAAGAGGGCAGGCAAAAAGAGGCGCTTGCAAAGATTAAGGAAAAGAATAATCTTCCGGCAGTTTGCGGACGCGTCTGCCCGCAGGAAAACCAGTGCGAGGCAGCTTGCGTGCTGAATAAAAAGAAAATACCTATAAATATCGGTGCACTGGAAAGATACGCTGCAGATTATGAATTAGTTCATGGCTCAGAGCTCAAAGTTCGTAATAAAAAATTCCAAATTACGGACCCCGGACCCCGGACTAAAGTTGCCGTAGTCGGTTCAGGCCCGGCAGGATTAACCTGTGCTGCTGATTTGGCAAAAATGGGTTATCAGGTTACTATTTTTGAATCATTGCATTTATCCGGAGGCGTGCTTATTTACGGGATACCAGAATTCAGGCTCCCTAAGAAAATTGTGGAGAACGAAGTTAATTATATAAAAAGTCTCGGGGTAGACATAAAGGTTGATAACCTTGTAGGGAAAACTTATAGCATTGAAGAATTAT
>JAQUAH010000143.1 GCA_028687345.1 Candidatus Omnitrophota bacterium
TGGAAGACGAAATAGACAAGCTCGAGGCGCAAAAGAGAGTTGCAAGCATAAATGCCTGTTCCGGTGAGCTCGTATACGGGGCCATGGGTTTTGCCATACAGCACCTCGAAAACGCCCCTCCGGAAGCCCAGAAAAGCCTTATACACGCCCTGATCAAGGATATCTATGTCTATAGCGACAGACTGGTAATCAACATGTATATTGATGAGCCGCTGGAAAGCATCCTCCCCACCGAAATAGCCTCTACAAATGAAAAGCGCCCTACAGAAGCCTGTAAGGCGCTTGCATCCACTGCATCGCTATCCTCAGTTTCGGATAGTTGTCAACAATGGCTGCCCCGTGTGGACTCGAACCACAATACCTAGATCCAGAGTCTAGTGTCCTACCAATTAGACGACAGGGCAATGGCAGCGTTAACTTAGTACCCCTTAAATAACTGATTATCTGTTACTTTTATGGTTACGGTATTAGAATCAACGGACTGGACTAAAATTTCCTGATCAGGAGATACCGTCAAATCTAAATCTATATTCGGAGGGATATATCGCAATTTTAATTGATAAACGCCAGGCTGCCAACTCACAGTAGGAATTTTAATAGTTTTCTTAGCTGATTCTTTGTAACCCAGGTATATCTTTATTAATTCGGGAAATAAAGATTCTGAGGTAGAAACGACAACCGAACCCTTGCCTTCGCTTATGGTTCTTTGAACATTGGGAATATTATGGTTCCAGTATACAATTATATCTTTCTTCGAGGTGTTTTTAAATGTGGCTTCCAGGATTATCTTGTCTCCTGCCTCATATGTTTCCTTATTAAGCTTAATACTGAGTTCTACAGGCTCAACCTGGCAATAACCAATACGATTGAGTAAGAGTGAAAATAAAAAAAGAAAAAATATTTTTTTCATCTTAATCGATATGCGTCCGGCCTACCACATATTTTTCTTTATCCAGTTATCAAGTTTTGTGATTCCTCCGCCAATCCCGGAAAAATCCTCTGATGCGCCCTGTACTGCGCCCTGAAATGAACGGCCGGCAGTATGGCATCCGTAACCCAGGAGCGCACAAAATAACAGCAGTAAAACTACAATACCCGTTCTTTTTATCATTCCTACTCCTTCTTTATGAACTTACTTAGCCTTTCTTTAGTCCTCTCTTTACCCAAATAATGTATCACCTCAAATAAACCCGGGCCGATAGTCTTTCCGGTAAGGGCTACGCGTATAGGATGGATAAGGGCCTTTGCTTCAATATTTAATTCCTTTACCATCTGCCGGAAACTCGCCTCGATGTAGCTAATATCAAAATTATCCAGCGCCTCCAGCCTTTCAACAAAAAGCTTAAACTCTTTTGAGAGATCTTTGGTTAAAAATTTATCTTTGGCTTGCGGGTCTATTACAATATCCTTAACAAAGAAGAAGTCAGCCCACTCCGTAAAATCGTTTATTCTGCAAAGGCGGCCCTGGAATAATTTTACCAAAGAAACTAAATAGTTTCTATCAAAATTATCTTCCTGTATGTATTTTTTTTCTAACAGCAGGGGTATGATTATACCGGTTAATTCTTGAGTATCTATTTTCTTAAGATACTGGTTATTGAGCCAGTTAAGCTTATCCAAATTAAAAGTGGCTGCGGTTTTATTCACATCCTTGATATCGAATAATTTAATTGCTTCTTCTATTTCAATGACTTCGCGATTATCTCCGGGTGACCAGCTTAAAAGCAGCAGATAATTAACCAGGGCCTGGGCAAGATAGCCCATTTTGCGGTAATCGCTGATACTGGTAGCGCCTGTCCTTTTGGAAAGCCTGCCTCCTTCAGCTCCCAATATCAACGGCAAATGCGCAAACTCAGGGACGTTAAAACCTAACGCCTTATAGAGAAGGATCTGCTTTGGGGTATTTGAGATATGGTCATCGCCCCTGATGACGTGAGTAATATTCATAGTGGCGTCATCTACCACGCAGGCAAAATTATAGGTGGGTGTGCCATCGGATTTTATCAATACCTGGTCTTTTAAATCTTTGGCATCAAATTCAATCTCCTGGCGAATCAAATCGTTTATCTTTATCTTCTGCGGCGTGACCTTAAAGATTACGGCCTCGGCATCGCCTTTTGTCTTGTCTATATAGGCAGCCTGGCTTTTTAATAACTTATCCGCATATTCCCGATAAATATCAAATCTCTGGCTCTGGTAATAAATCTCATCCCAATTAAAACCCAACCAATTAAGGCTGTACAATATCTCATCCAGATATTCTTTCTTTGAACGCGCCTTATCCGTATCTTCTATCCTTAAAATAAATTTTCCTCCTCCTGCCTTAGCAAAAAGCCAGTTAAATAGTGCAGTACGGCCGCCTCCTATATGCAGATTACCTGTTGGCGAAGGCGCAAAGCGAACGCGTATCATCTTAATTTCATCCCTTCCTCTAAGGCGCGCATATTAATTTCCACTAACTCTTTTTTCCCCTCCCCTGCAAGCCCTAAGATACTCTTTTGTATGCTTTTTAAACCCACAATCTTTTTCTTGGTGATAAAACAACCCAGGGCGACCACATTAGCTACCCTGATGTTGCCGAGTTTGGCGGCGATATCGCTAAAAGGGTGTCTGCTGATATGCGCATTCCTGTCGGCAGATTTTAAGACCAACGAGCTGTTAACTAGCGATAGCCCTTTATTTTTTATCCGGTTTTTAAATTTATTCCAGGAGGGTTGGTTCATAATAATCAGGGCATCTGCCTTGTTGATGTATGGAGAGCCGATTTCCGCGTCTGAGATTATCACTGCGCAGTGAGCTGTCCCGCCGCGCACCTCAGCGCCATAGGATGGCAGCCAGGTTACATACTTATTCTCTCTCATCCCTGCCTCTGCCAGGATTTTACCTAAAAGCATTATCCCCTGGCCGCCGCTGCCGGCAATAATAATCCGTTCGGTCATTTGATTCTTCCTAAAGGAAATTCTTTTACCATCGTATCCCTAATCCATTCTAAAGATTTTACCGGCGAAAGGCCCCAATAAGTAGGACAGGGCGATAATACCTCTACCAATGAGAACCCTTTTTTCTCTATCTGATTTTGAAATGCCTGTTTTATCGCCTTCTTCGTCTTCATAATCTCCTGGGGGCTTGACAAGGAAGTCCTTTCAATAAAACATACCCCTGCCAGTAAGGCTAACATTTCTGAAATCTTCAAAGGATAGCCTTGAATTTTGGCCTCCCTGCCATGAGGGGTAGTAGCAGTCCTTTGGCCTAAAAGCGTAGTAGGCGCCATTTGGCCTCCGGTCATCCCGTAAATCGCGTTATTCATAAATATCACCGTGAGGTTCTCTCCTCTATTGGCGGTATGTATTGTTTCTGCTGTACCGATAGCTGCCAAATCTCCGTCTCCCTGGTATGTGAAGACAATATTATCCGGTCTTACCCTTTTTATGCCGGTAGCCACTGCCAGCGCCCTTCCATGTGCTGCTTCAGAACAATCAAAATCCCAATAATCATAGGCGACTACCGCGCAACCTACCGGCGCCACCCCAATCACCTTTTCTCTGATCTTTAATTCATCCACTACTTCGGCAATAAGACGGGCGGCTATACCATGCCCGCAACCAGCACAATAGTGAGTTGAAATAAGATCGGAAGAGC